>NZ_OOGT01000010.1 GCF_900323515.1 Acinetobacter stercoris
TGGGGTACGTGAAGTATGCCCAAGTGATTCTGCTATACAGTCAATAGAAATTATAAAAAAAACGAGTAAATTATATAAAATGGCATTAACTACAGCCATCCCTCAAGATAAAAATGATAGTTTTAGATTAGAGAAAAAAAATGTCCAATTAAAAGTAAAATAACTTACACCTTTATAACATTATTAAATCAGAATTTGCTAAGCCCGAAATTATGTATCCTGCTTCAGGTAAAACCCCGAGCAAAGCTATTCTGTCAAATGATGGACTTCATCTGAGAAGCTAAGAGGCTTATTACATTGATCAAAATTAAAACAGATATAACTTTTGATTTATAAAATTCTGTTTTAATCAAGCACTAAGTAAAAATCATGCTTACGCAAAAATACTCATTGAACCCCATCATCCTTACATTAATGTTGTTTCTCAACAGTAGGCGCTGGTAATGGTGGTGACATTGGATAAGCTGAAGGTTCACCACCTACAATACGAGACAGCGGTAACCATTGTGCGAGAATAGGATTAGTACGGTCAAACAATTTTGCCAACTTAAGCTCTGCTGGCAATAAAAGACTCAGTGAAGGAATGCTTTCAAGTCTAGCTAATGCTCTAAAGCTATCATCTACAGCATCACCAGTATCATTTTTTGCAGCAACAGTAACGATACTGACTTGATGCTCATCTTCATTGAATAACAGCCAAACACTCGACAAATCTAAAGATTGAGCTTTATCACGCAAAGCTGGCCATGCATCTTTAAGTACTTGTTCAAGGTTAGTGTGACTCGTACTAAAGCGCTCAAAACGCACAACGTGATGTGATGTAGCTAATGGTTTTAAATCATGAGCGCCTGCCACACGCCAAATGTATCGCTGTACATTGATAAAAAATGGACGACTCCAAAATTTTACTCCTGGTTCAAACTCTAACTCTTTACTTGTGAAACGCTCATAATCTTTCACATTTTCCCAAGTATCAAACAAATAACGCCCACCAGTCCAAAGTGCACCACTGAATCGGTCAAATCCAAGTGGCATATATTTATGTCTCATACCTGGCCGCACATCCATGCTGCGACGTTCAATCTCCTGCATATTCACTAGATCATGAATGTTTATTTCACTAGCAACGGGGAAATCTGAGGTAAATGCTGCTTCAGCTTTGATAGGTCCTGTTTCGTAATTAAGAATAGTCATCTGAATCTCCTGTATAGATTGTGGAATAGTTTTGAAGAATCAGTATTCAGTTTTTGCTGAAATACTTGTTAAATAAACTTTAACGGAAAATTTTTATTGAAAAAGACATTCGAATTTAATTTACTTATTACATAGTGTAATAAATAAGTAGGAATATTATGTTTCGTCACTACGATGATCTTCAAATCGGTAGCCTTGAACTCTTTTGCCTCACTGTTGAGAAAAAAAGCTTTTCGGCTGCTGCTATAACTGCAGGAATTTCACCTGCTGCAGTGAGCAGAGCGATCTCCCGAATAGAATCTAAATTTGGTGTAAAACTATTTATTAGAACAACGCGTCAATTGAAAATTACTGATGCAGGACAACATTATTATTATTTTTGCAAACAAGCCTTAAACAATCTTTTAGAGGGCGAAATGCAGATTACCGGTGAACAAGAAAACCCTGTTGGTCTACTCAAAATCAGTGTTCCAACGGCTTATGCACATTATCGGCTGCTTCCTAAAATTGCGGATTTTTCGAATAAATTTCCTCAAATCAAATTAGAAATCCATGTGAGCAACCATAATGTAAATTTGGTTACGGATGATTATGACATTGCCATACGAGGAAATGAACTTACGGATTCTGGGTTAATTGCCCGAAAGCTAGAAGATGCTGAATTATGTATTGTTGCAACACCAAATTACCTTAAAAAACATCCAGAACCCTTACATATAGAAGATTTAAAACAACATGAATGTATTCAGTTTGAATTACCCAGTTCTGGAAAACCAGCGCCTTGGACTCTGATGGATGCTGGCAAAAAAATCTTTATAGATGTTCAGGGCAAAATAATTTGCAAAGATGACTACTTATCAACTCTGATCTTGGTAAAATCTGGTGTTGGACTAATGCAAGTTTATCGTTTTACAGTTGAGCAGGAACTCAAAACAGGTGAATTATTAGAGGTTTTAAAGCCCTATAATCAAACGACACGACCTTTTTATTTACTTTATCCAAAGACCAATTATCAGTCTTCAAAACTTAAGGCATTTATAAATTATATGCTTGGGCGTTAATTCCAGGTTCAGAGAGCAGACAAAGGAATTCAAAACATCTCAAATGAACATGCTGCACGTTATTGGTATGTTTGTTAATGAATTTTTATGTTTAATATTCTCAATCAAACACACTTCACCATTTTCAATAAGCTAAACTAAACGCTTTTGAAAAGAATACGATCCTACAACTCTTCCAACATCTTCTTATAAGTTTCCTGCCAATTTTTATGCTTCAACACAAACCCACTCTCTAGCATGTTTGTCGCAAAGACCTGTTTACCACTTTCATTCAAATTCTCAACAATCAATTCAGGCAAAACAAGCCACTTTTGAAACCATAAAATCATTTCATGTAAGGGTATTGGTTGATTATTACTTACAATATAAGACTTCTCAGAATGTTCCACGTGAATCAGATACACCAGAAAATCTGCCAAGTCATCAATATGAATCCGATTTGACCAATGAATATGAGGATAACATTTTGTATTTTCAGCAAGCTTGATCATACGCACAATCGAAGTGCCGTAAATACCCGTAGGTCGTACAATAATATTCTGATCAGGATACGCTGCTTGCCAAAGCTGTTCCATTTTTAACAATAAATGTCCCTGCTCATCATTTGGTTGAATGGCAGAATCATCATTAATTATTTCTCCTGCATTTTCACCATAAACACGAGTTGACGAAACAACAATAATCTTTTGAACAGGGTGTTTTTTTAAGGCCTGGACAATAGGTTGTACGGTATCTACATAGATTTGCTGATACGCTTTAGCAGTGCTTTCACTTGGGCTGAGCAAAATATAAACCCAATCAATCGGTGCAACCTGATCTAAATCCAGGTTTTGTACATCTTGTATCAAATGCTGAGCAAAATCATCAGTTTTCAAAGTTTTGCTAATTGTGGTAATTTGGTGCCCAAGCATAAATAATTGTTTTGCAACACGCTTCGATGTTTTACCATAACCAATAAATAAAATATGCATAGCGTTACCTAGAGCCTGAACAAGTCGAGGAGAAATGGCAGATATCCATCAGCTGAAAGGAGTTGGAAACGCTTCTGCAGCCTTGCTCGAAAAACTGAATATTTTTACGACAGACGATTTGTTGTTCCATCTACCACGGGACTACGAAGATCGTAGCACGATCATCCCCATGAACCAATTGATCGTGGGCAGAAGTTATTTGCTTGAAGGCATTGTCAGATCGATTGATTTCCCTCCAGGTAAACGTAAATCTATGGCTGTTTTACTACAAGATGATTTTGGCAAAGTCACTTTACGCTTTTATCATGTCTATAAGGCACTGACTGATCGAGCCAAAGCAGGCAATCGTTTACGTATTTTCGGTGAAGTTCGTGTAGGTGCCAGAGGGCTTGAGCTATATCACCCTGAAATTCAGCTCATTACTGAACATACACCTTTACCTAAAACTCAACTTACCGCAATTTATCCCAGCACAGATGGCTTAACCCAACCTAAACTTCGTGAATACGTTAAACAGGCATTACAACAATATAGCGATAATTTGCCTGAGATTTTGCCTAAAAAATTTAGCAATGGCTTTGCCCTGAAACAGGCTCTTGAATATATTCATGAGCCCCCTGTCGATGCCAATATGTTGCAACTGGCGCAGGGTTCACACCCTGCACAGCAACGTTTGATTTTTGAAGAGCTCGTCGCACATCAAATCAGCTTGCTGACTCGTCGAGAATATATTCGCCAGATCAGTGCACCTGCATTTAAGCCGAGTAAAAAATTTGCCAAACAGTTACTTGAAAGCTTGCCATTTAAAATGACAGGTGCACAAAAACGTGTATCCAAAGAAATTGCGGATGATCTTAAACAAAACAAACCGATGTTGCGTCTAGTTCAAGGCGATGTAGGCGCAGGGAAAACACTGGTTGCAGGGATTGCCGCATGTCATGCCTTAGAAGAGGGCTGGCAAGTTGCACTGATGGCACCGACTGAAATTCTGGCAGAGCAACACTATTTAAATTTCAAGAAATGGTTTGAACCACTGGGACTTAACGTATCCTGGCTCTCAGGGAAACAAAAAGGTAAGGCACGTGAAAAGCAGGAACAAATCATCAAAGATGGTACAGCCAATCTAATCGTGGGGACGCATGCTCTATTTCAAGACAATGTAGAGTTTTCAAAGCTCGGCTTAGTGATTATTGATGAACAGCACCGTTTTGGGGTTGACCAACGTCTAGCCTTAAGAAACAAAGGAGTTGATAGTACAACACCACATCAATTGGTCATGACAGCAACACCTATCCCAAGAACACTTGCCATGAGCGCTTATGGAGACTTGGATACATCTGTCATTGACGAACTACCACCTGGGCGAACCCCGATTCAGACCGTCACTATTCCACTTGATCGTCGCGAGGAAGTACTACAGCGCATTGCAACTAACTGTGCTGAAGGTAAACAAGCCTATTGGGTATGTACCTTGGTCGAACAGTCCGAAACACTGGATGCTCAAGCAGCTGAAGCAACTTATCAGGAAATCAGAGAACGTTTTCCTCATCTCAATATTGGTCTGGTTCATGGCAAGATGAAAGCCGATGAAAAACAGGCTGTCATGCAACAGTTCAAAGACAATGAGCTACAATTACTCATTGCAACAACTGTAATTGAAGTTGGAGTTGATGTCCCTAATGCATCGATCATGGTCATTGAAAATGCGGAACGTCTGGGGCTTTCTCAACTGCACCAACTGCGTGGTCGTGTAGGACGAGGAGCAAAAGCCAGTTTTTGTGCCCTACTCTATAAAGCTCCACTTTCACAAAATGGACAAGAACGTCTACGCATCATGCGTGAAACCAATGATGGATTTGTTATCGCAGAAAAGGATCTGGAAATACGTGGACCAGGTGAGTTACTTGGTACCAAACAAACAGGTGATATGGGGTTTCGTGTTGCCAAACTGGAACGAGATGACCATTTACTCAGTCAGGCACATCATGTCGCTGGGCAGATATTAAAAGATTACCCAGAAAATGTAGAACCACTTTTAAAACGCTGGCTGCCAGAAGCTCCGAGATATGCGTTTGTTTAATATAAAAAAATAAATTAGCGCTTAAAATAAAAAACTGTGGCATGGATGCTACGCATTTCCCAGTATTACTGGGAGGTAATGTCTGGGAAATAATGGCTTTGCCTACTTTGTCTAAAAACAAAGCAGGAGAAAATTGCCTACGTAACAATAATATAAAGTTTGTATGATCAGCTTGGCTATGCAACTTTTCAGATTTTAGTTTTTCATTTGATAAAGAGAAAACTATGCTTAAATTTATTGGGGAAGTCCTGCAAACAGGAATGCGAAAAATCAGCACCTGCCAACTTTGTGGCGTTGATTTACAACAAAATCATTCACTTTGTCTCGACTGTTGGCAAAATCTGCCTTGGTACAGACAAAGCATTGAACGCCATGAACATAAAATCATGGTGGCATGTCATTATCGGTTCCCTATAGATCGTGTCATTCAAAAATATAAATATGAAAACCAGTTACACTATCAGACACTTCTTGCACATTGCCTGCTCAATATCAGACTCCCGAAAGTACAGGCCATTGTCCCAATGCCAATTTCCAGAGAAAGACTGATTGAACGGGGCTACAACCAAATGTTGGTTATAGCCAAAATCCTTTCAAGGCAATTGCATGTTCCTATTTGGCAACCTGTTATCCGTTCCGCACAACATTCACAAAAAGGTTTATCCCGTATCGAGCGTCTGGAGAACATCGAACAGCAATTTCAAATCAATAAAACAGAAATAAACAAATACAAGAAAGTGTTAATTCTAGATGATGTTGTCACAACTGGTAGTTCCATTCATGCGCTTACCCAAACTTTAGAAAACTTGGGCTGTACACAAATCTATGCTGCATGTATCGCAGCAGGTGCGATCAAACTCAAATAGCCAGATATTTTTTACACCAAGGAATCACAATACTTTTCGTCAGTGGTGCAAGTTTTGTTTGGTGATCATCCAGATCAATCCATTTCATTTCAGCAATTTCTGCATCGATCTTTGGAGATTGATCCAGTTTTACCTGATAGACATAACTCACCAAGAGATGATCCGCTTCATTTGCTGCTGGTGTTTCAAACCGGCCTATGAATTTTTCAATATTGGCATGTGAACCGATCTCTTCATGAATTTCCCGAAGCATTGTCGTTTCTGGAGATTCGTCTGGTTCAAGTTTCCCGCCAACTTGCATGAAAAACTCAGTATTTCTTTTACGAACCAGTAAAAGTTGTTTTTGCTCATTTAAAATGACAGCAGCTGAAACAGTGATGATCTTCATTGTCCCATCAATTCCTTACGATCTATTGCTCCCCATTTTGCTTCTGGAGCATGATAGTTTTCAAAAATTTCTAAAATTTTCTCAATAGAATCGGACTCAATGAGAGAATCTGTAAAACGTGATTTAGTAAAACCCTTATCTGTAGTCAACTGGATAAATTTAAATAAATCATCATAAAAACCTTCTACATTTAAAAATGCGCAAGGCTTTAAATGGATTCCAAGCTGAGACCACGTCCACTGCTCAAAAATTTCATCCAGAGTTCCAGCTCCACCAGGAAGTGCGATAAAGCCCTCAGAAAAATCAGCCATCTTGGTCTTACGTTCATGCATATCTTTTACTATATACAACTCGGTTAGATGTGGGTGAGCCAATTCACGGTCAACTAAACCTTGAGGGATTACGCCAATGACTTTTCCGCCAGCAGCTAAGGCACTATCCGCAACCAGTCCCATTAATCCTGAACGACCACCACCATAAACCACGGTCTTGCCTTGTTTGGCGATAGTTTCACCAGTTAAGCGAGCAATTTGTGCAAAAATTGGATCAGTTCCTAAAGCCGAACCACAGAAAATTGCTATAGAATTCATATAAATCAAACCTTGTTGTGATTTTGTCATGTATTGCAACTAGACTACGAAAAAGTTTTTTTTTGCAAAAGAGCGATGTAATCAGTGTTTTTAGTTGAATCCTTGTCTAAAATACACCCATCAAATTAACCCTACTGCGCAAGGGAGAAAAGACAGTATGCTTGAAGCCTTTTACGCCACAGAGCGCGGTAGCCTAGAAGATGCCACCATAAATGGTGGTTTCGATCTACATCCTGAACTTGTATGGATCGATCTTATTGCACCATCTCAGGAAGAGCAACAGTGGGTATTAGACGCTTATCAACAGAATTTACCGACCTTAAAGTCTTTGGAAGACATTTCATCTTCTGCCCGATTTTACCGTGATGATGATGGCATTTTACATATCAGCACTTACTTTTTAACGAAAAATAAAAACTATCAACTTGATGGTGACCCTGAAGATACTGCCAATATGTTGGCAACAGTTCAGACTGTCGCATTTATTTTGCATAAAGAACGCCTATTTACCATGCGCGGTGAAAAACTGGTTGCTTTTCGTGCTTTCCGTGCTCGAGCTCGTCGTAATGACTACGATATTGATTATAAAGATCCAACATGGATTCTATTGGGTTTGCTTGAAGCAAAGCTCGATGAGCTTGCGGATATCCTGGAAGATATCCACAAGGATCTTGAAAAGTATTCCACAGAGGTACTGAATAACCGTCACCGTGAACAGATTTTAGACCTAGATGACATGATTACCCGCCTCGCTCAACAAGAAGACATGCTCGGAAAAGCTCAACTCTGTTTAATTGACTTGCGTCGGGTACTAACTTTCCTTTCGCGTCCTCGAGCTTTAGGCAGTCATATCTTTGATGCAGATATCCGAGAACTCAGTGAAGACGTCCGCTCACTGGTTGAACATGACGCATTTTTATTCCAGAAAGTACGGTTCTTGCTTGATACTACATCAGGATTTATTAACACCGAACAAAATGACACGATCCGTCGATTCTCGATTTTACCAAGTATGCTGGCACCTCCTATGTTGATCGCCAGTATTTATGGGATGAACACTGAAATATTACCTTTTGCACACGGTCATTGGAGTTTTTATGTGGTTATCACTATTTTAATTGCTTTCTTTATCGGTCCACTCATTTACTTTAGATGGAAGAAATGGATTTAACTCTGATTTTAAAAACCAAGCATCAATGCTTGGTTTTTTCTTAAAAAATATTATCTTTATAATTCAATAAATTAAAACTAACATAAAAAATGATCATATTATGATCATTTCTATGCTATCTTATTGAAATCTGAAGTATCCATTTGAGTTTTTTCGAGTTCACCATCGTGTAGATGGTTTAGAAGACATCTTCCTCAACTGTTTCAGGAGCAAATATGTTCACCATCGTGTAGATGGTTTAGAAGAATACGCGGAGATTGAACAGGTGCGACAACATGTTCACCATCGTGTAGATGGTTTAGAAGTGCCAGTAATAATTTTCATTACTTAACTGTAAGTTCACCATCGTGTAGATGGTTTAGAAGACGAATTTCATTGATTGTAATACCCGCTTTATGTTCACCATCGTGTAGATGGTTTAGAAGAACCAGGGAGGTCTAATGGGTCTATCATGGCAGTTCACCATCGTGTAGATGGTTTAGAAGATGTGGAGAATGACAGGAAATGGCGATTGCTAGTTCACCATCGTGTAGATGGTTTAGAAGAATAGATCCAATCTTGTTATCAAGATCCTTGAGTTCACCATCGTGTAGATGGTTTAGAAGCCCCAATAGCAATCGCCATTTCCTGTCATTCTGTTCACCATCGTGTAGATGGTTTAGAAGACAGAGCAGACAAACGCCATCTATGGCTGATTGTTCACCATCGTGTAGATGGTTTAGAAGATCTTGAGCAGTACGAGCATGATTAATGCCAAGTTCACCATCGTGTAGATGGTTTAGAAGATGAACCGCCGTTTAAATGCCCGCAATCATTAGTTCACCATCGTGTAGATGGTTTAGAAGTTAATTATGAATGTAGGGCATTGATTATCCCCGTTCACCATCGTGTAGATGGTTTAGAAGACCGCCACCGATTTCACCACCAGAGGATAAGCGTTCACCATCGTGTAGATGGTTTAGAAGAACAAATTACCTCACAAGAAGAAGTCGCGTACGTTCACCATCGTGTAGATGGTTTAGAAGATCTTGATATAGTTTGCTGACTTACTCCAATCGTTCACCATCGTGTAGATGGTTTAGAAGCAAATGATACGCTTGTAATTAAAACAGTAGCAGTTCACCATCGTGTAGATGGTTTAGAAGAATCCGAAGATCGAAATGGAAACGGCTTTGCTAGTTCACCATCGTGTAGATGGTTTAGAAGAAATCGAAAAAGATGCTTATGATAATGGCTTTGTTCACCATCGTGTAGATGGTTTAGAAGATTATCCAGTAAAATCCATTTGAAAAATCAGAGTTCACCATCGTGTAGATGGTTTAGAAGATGTACTTGTCCATAATCAATATCCTGCTTTTGTTCACCATCGTGTAGATGGTTTAGAAGTGAATACTGTTTATCCACACCACGCATGAACTGTTCACCATCGTGTAGATGGTTTAGAAGTGCGAGGTGAGCATGAATAAGCATATTCAAACGTTCACCATCGTGTAGATGGTTTAGAAGCAAGATCCTGGACATTGGAAGGTGAAGTTAAGAGTTCACCATCGTGTAGATGGTTTAGAAGAGAAGCGCGTTCTGCCATAGGTGCGCCAGCCTGTTCACCATCGTGTAGATGGTTTAGAAGAATAGTTATGGTCACCATCAAAATATAATGGCGTTCACCATCGTGTAGATGGTTTAGAAGTCTATGTTTCGGTTTAGTCATAATATCAAATAGTTCACCATCGTGTAGATGGTTTAGAAGACGCATGAACTCATTTGCCATGATGTACTGGAGTTCACCATCGTGTAGATGGTTTAGAAGACTCGGAGCATTATCTCTAATCTCTTGCTCAGGTTCACCATCGTGTAGATGGTTTAGAAGAAAAACTGCAAAAGGCGTTGAAGCACTATCACGTTCACCATCGTGTAGATGGTTTAGAAGATTATTTTGAAGATGATATTAAACCTCTTTAATGTTCACCATCGTGTAGATGGTTTAGAAGTAGTAGACGGCGCTTGGTCTGACGTATCTAAAGTTCACCATCGTGTAGATGGTTTAGAAGTCTAAAGATCCTGTGATTTCTGCTTCTGTAGCGTTCACCATCGTGTAGATGGTTTAGAAGAAAGTGTACGCGTAGACCAAGCCCGGGGGCTCGTTCACCATCGTGTAGATGGTTTAGAAGATTATGTTAATCACTATCATTTCTCTCATTTCGTTCACCATCGTGTAGATGGTTTAGAAGCTATGGCTATAGATAATAGCACTGTTACGAGAGTTCACCATCGTGTAGATGGTTTAGAAGCATCGAGATAGATATATAGATTTACCCGATTTCGTTCACCATCGTGTAGATGGTTTAGAAGCTTCAAAAAAAAGCCCGATATGTGTAGCAGATCGTTCACCATCGTGTAGATGGTTTAGAAGTGAAACAGGGATTGCTAGATTTTTGAATAAAAGTTCACCATCGTGTAGATGGTTTAGAAGAAATACCCTCGCTTTCAGCATATGCATTCTTAGTTCACCATCGTGTAGATGGTTTAGAAGGAGCACGTGCTTCAAAGAACCTCGGGGCACCCGTTCACCATCGTGTAGATGGTTTAGAAGACGGTAAGATTTACGAAATGTCTGCTTCGAAGGTTCACCATCGTGTAGATGGTTTAGAAGGATCGAAGACTTTTTAGATGACGAGCCATCAAGTTCACCATCGTGTAGATGGTTTAGAAGTTTTGCTCCAGTTGGACTAATTGCACCAGCATGTTCACCATCGTGTAGATGGTTTAGAAGTTGGCTCCCCCGGTAGTTTCCGCATTCTGCGAGTTCACCATCGTGTAGATAGTTTAGAAGGCGTTCGTCCATTTGGAATACATACCCCCCATGTTCACCATCGTGTAGATGGTTTAGAAGCAGCTCGGCCAATATCTTGAATATGCTTAACCGTTCACCATCGTGTAGATGGTTTTAAAATTTAATAGGGGAAAAATAATGATACAACAAATTTTAGCTAATATACGAAATGATCTTAATCTCCTTGGAGATGAGACTGTCCGTAAAACATCTCAAAGATTTTTTAAAAAAGATCAAAAAGTGAACTTTTATGGCATAAAAAATGCCGATGTAAAAAAAATCATTAAGAAATATAAAAAACCAGTGCTAATCCTATCGAAAAAACAGATATTGGAACTGTGTGAATCTTTACTAAAAACAAACTATATTGAAGAAGCTGGTATTGCATTTGCATTTACTGAGATGATTGGCGAGCAATTTGAACCATCAGATATTAACCTTTTTGAAAATTGGATTAATTTATATATAAACAATTGGGCTACTTGCGATACGTTATGTAACCATACGATTGGAAATTTTATCATCCAGTATCCTGAACTTATATCAGAACTCAAAAAGTGGACAAATTCATCAAACCGCTGGATGAAACGCGCTGCTGCTGTTTCCCTTATTATTCCAGCTCGCAATGGATTATTTTTAAATGATATTTTTGAAATAGCAAATTCTCTCATAAACGATTCAGATGATATGGTTCAGAAGGGTTATGGCTGGATGTTAAAAGCTGCGAGTCAAGCTCATCCAAATGAAGTATTTTTATACGTTCTATCTAAAAAAGAAATTATGCCTCGAACCGCATATCGTTATGCAATTGAAAAACTCCCGAAGGAACAAAAAGAAATCGCTATGCGAAAATAAATAAAATTTGAATATAAAAAACCGAATTAATTGATTAATTCGGTTGTATAAAAGATCAGGCTTTTTTAGTATATATTCGAAACATATTAGATCAGTTCTAAATCATGTTCTAAATGGCAAGATTGAATGATTTTCATCATTTTTTCAGGAATATTTCTGAACACTAATCCCTGTTTATTTGGTGTATGTCTCAACCATTGCACAAAGACTGCAAGTGTCACTGTACTACCATGTTCGAGTTTAGCCAAATCAACAGTGATCGGAAAATTCTTTTCATTTTGAATGATTTTCAAACCATTTAAAAAATAGTTTTCAGCATTATCAAAATCTATTTTCCCAGAAACTTTCAATTCCTGATTATTAAATTCAATCACTCTACACCTACCGACTTATTTCTTTTGGTTTACAGCAGCATCCGCATCTGGTTTAAATGTTGCAATTGCTTTATCAATATTGCCACCATTACGTTTTACGTTTGCAGCAAACTGATTACGGAATTGTAAACCTAGATCAATACCTGATACGTTGATATTACGTACTTTCCACTGACTACCGTTATCCGCCAATTGGAAAGATACAGGGATCTTTTCACCATTGTTATTAAAATCAATAGTTACGACAGGAAACTTGCTACCTGTTTCTTTGTAAGGACGCATCACGTAAGTTTGATTTGTATATTTCGCAAATGCTGAACCGTAGTTTTCGATTAGAGTTGCACGGAAATTTTTCTCAAATTGAGCACGTTGAGCAGCAGTACTGTTTTGATTGCTTGCATAAGTTCCCATTACGATACGAGTAAATGCTTGAGCATCCACATACGGATCCAGATTCTTACGAACAATCGCACTGACAGCAGCTTTATTATTTTGCAATTGTGCATGATTTGCTTTTAGACTCGAAATCAGACCATCAGCTACACGCTTAACAAATGCTGGTGGAGTTTCTGAAGGTGCTGCAAATACTGTACCTGCAATCATGGTAGATAAAACACTTGCTGTAAGCGTTTGTTTCAACAATACATTCATTCTCAATAACTCCTCTAATGCTTATTCGGTGAATGAAGTTTCAGCATCAGTAGTTTCTGTTGATGCAGATGATGCATCTTTCGAACCTACTGAGCCATCTGATGTTGATTTCCCTGCACCACCAGTAATAAATTTAGTAATTAAGTCTTCAAGATCCATCGTACCTTGAGTATTTCCTATACTCTCGCCACGTTTCAGATAATTTAAGCCGCCACCTGGAACAATTTTTAAGTATTTCTCACCTAATAAACCGTTTGTTGCAACCATTATGTAAGCATCTTCATCAATATTTGTGATGGATTTCATGTTACTGATTAGTTTCTGTTCCATTTCTTTTTGTTGCGCAGGCGCAGCAGACTGGTAATCAGAACTATAACGTAAATCTTCTAATGCATTTTTCTGCACAGTTTTTAACTGTTCGGCATTGAAAGTTGTTAATCTACCATCCAGATCAAAATTGACTTTGGCAAGACGGGTTACAGGGTCAAGTGTTATATTTTCCACACGACCAATGGTTACACCACTCATAGTCACTTTTGCACGCGGTTTTAAACCATTCACATTATCGAAAGTAGCATTCATGCTATAACTATCTTTCATGTTCGTGCCAACCAGACCACTGACTTTCATGGCCAAGAAAAATAAAGCCACACCGAAGATAATGACAAATATACCTACGGCCAACTCACTAGTACGTGATTTCATTAAACTCCTCCGAACATGACCGCAGTCAACACGAAATCAAAACCTAAGACACAAAGTGATGAATACACGACTGTGCGTGTCGTAGATGTCGCGATACCTTCTGATGTAGGTTCACAGGCATAACCCTGATAAACCGCAATCCAAGTACAAATTAAAGCAAATACAATACTTTTGATAATGGTGCCATTGAAAATATCATGTCCAAAACGGACAGAATTTTGCATACCGCTCCAGAAAGAACCGTCATCAGCACCTAAAAAGTCTACCCCTACCATTTTTCCACCGACAATACCGATAGCGGCAAAAATCACGGAAAGCATAGGCAAACTAAAAATTCCTGCCCAAAGTCTTGGGGAAACAACTCGTTTTAATGGATCAACACCAATCATTTCCATACTGGAAAGTTGTTCTGTTGCTTTCATCAAACCTATTTCAGCCGTTAGTGCAGAACCTGCACGACCTGCAAAAAGTAAAGCTGCAACTACTGGTGCAAGCTCACGTAACAGTGTTAGAGCTATCGCAGTCCCTAGCATGGATTCACTACCAAAAGTGACCAGAATGTTATACATTTGCAGACCGAGGACAGCACCAATAAACAGACCAGAAACAGCAATGATCAAAAGTGATAACACACCAACCCGATACATCTGGTAAATAAAAAGCTTTACCCCAATCCAGGTTGGCATTGAGCATAAAATCTGCAGCAACATAATTGTAGCCACACCAATGCCCTTAACACGTTCAATAACGCGTCTACCTAGCAAGGCAATAGCATTCATGAACGTACCTCGCTATCTAAATAAGCTTGATGACTAAACTGATAATCCACAGGACCCTCAGCTGCGCCTGTTAAGAACTGTTGAACAAATGGTGAAGCATGTGCTTTGATATCTGCTGGTGAACCTTCACCCTGTATTTTCCCTTCTGCGACAACATAAATGTAATCGGCGATAGATAAAGTCTCATCAACATCATGAGAAACAATAATCGTGGTTAAATCCAGAGCCTCTCGTAAAGACCGAATTAAACGGGTCAAAACGCCCATCACAATCGGATCTTGTCCTGCAAATGGTTCATCATACATGATCAGATCTGGATCCAGTGCGATCGCTCTTGCTAAAGCAACCCGACGATTCATACCACCTGATAGCTCAGATGGCATCAGGTTTTCTGCACCACGAAGACCAACAGATTCAAGTTTTAAAGCAACCAATTCAGCAATGATATTTTCTGGTAACTTGGTGTGTGCCCGTATTGGGAACGCAACATTCTCATAAACAGACATATCAGTGAATAACGCACCGCTTTGAAACAACATTCCCATACGGGCACGCGCAGCAAAAAGCTCTGCACGAGACATATCGACAATATTCTTGCCATCCAGTAAAACCTCACCCTGATCTGGAGTCAATTGACCACCAATCAGTCTTAATAGAGTTGTTTTACCTGTCCCTGACGGTCCCATAATTGCTGTTATTTGTCCACGACGAATTTTCAAACTTATGTTGTCATAAATGATGCGTTCCCCTCGATTAAAGCTCAAGTTCTTGACTTCAATGAGTTCTTGAGTATTTTGAGGAGACGAATTATTCATAGCTGAACATTTTCCTGAGTTTATCAGCGTGCATACTATATCTGATTAGATCAAACTTTGTCACAATTTAAAATGAGTCACTTGAAACACAGTGTTCTATTTTATCATTTTTATAAATTTGACCTGAATTGTAACATTGATTTGAATATTTTTTTATTAATAATGCCTATTTGCATCAATAACAAAAAAAATCTACGCAATTGAATTCACAACAAAATATGCAACATTGAGTACCAGCAACACTAAAAACATAAAAGGCAGTATTTGAAACACTGGCTCTGTTCTTACTTTGTTGTTGGCATATTTTCTATTCATCACTGTTAATTGGAATATTATAACGTGACCCATTATACATTTAGCAATAACTATTAAAAATACCCTGCAATAAAAAAAGCCTGTGAGAACACAGGCTTTTTTTTGAGGTATTTTGCGTCTTAGTCGTTAAATTTACGACGACGTTCACCATCTTCACGGCGTGGACGATCTGAATTGAATTCACGACGTGGGCGATCTTCTCCACCAAATGAACGTTTAGGACGATCACCAAAACCACCTTCACGGCGTGGGCGATCTTCACTAAATGAGCGCTTAGGACGATCACCAAAACCGCCTTCACGGCGTGGTTTGTAATCTACGCGGTTACCACGGTTGTCATCATTTGAGTCAAAACGCGGTTTATCGTTGAAACCACCTTCACGACGCGGACGATCTGAGTTGAACTCACGACGTGGACGATCTTCTCCACCAAATGAACGTTGTGGACGATCCCCGAAGCCACCTTCACGGCGTGGGCGATCTGAATTAAACTCGCGACGTGGGCGATCTTCTCCACCAAACGAACGTTTAGGACGGTCTTCAAAACCACCTTCACGGCGTGGACGATCTGAATTGAATTCGCGACGTGGACGATCTTCTCCACCAAACGAACGTTCACCACGTGGTTTGTCATCAAAACGACGACGCTCGCCATCATGTCCACCTTCACGGCGTTTAAAGTTGCTTTCACCTTCAAAACGGCGTCCGCCACCGAAACCACCACGACCGCGACCACCATCACGACGTCCGCCATTACCGCGACCGCCATCACGACCACCACGTCCAGAACGTGCAGGAGGTGGAGATGGTTCTAAGCCTTCGATTTCAGAAACATTTAAACGTGTTTCCAAATAGTCTTCCAAAGCACGGATTTTACCGCGTTCACGATAAGTCGCCAAAGTGATTGCTTTACCAGTTCGACCTGCACGACCTGTACGACCAATACGGTGTACATAATCTTCATGTTTCATCGGTAAACCAAAGTTAATCACGTGAGAAATTGTTGGGACATCAAGACCACGTGCGGCAACGTCAGTTGCAACTAAAATTTTTGCACGACCTTCACGGATGCTACGTAAACGACGGTTACGAACCGTTTGCGGCATTGCACCGTGTAGTGCAACAACAGAATGACCCGCTTCTGAAAGTTCTTCAGCAAGCATATCTGTATCTTCTTGAGTGCTTGCAAATACAACAGCCTGGTCAACATCTTCTTCATTTAACCAATGGCTAAGCAATTTTTTCTTGTGCTCAAAACCATCTGTCCAATGTAAAGTTTGTGTAATATCAGTATTTGTAGAATGACCAGTTTCAATTGCGATACGCTCTGGATCATTCATCATACGTTCTGCAAGGCTAATAATACGATCAGCAAAAGTTGCAGAGAACATTAATGTTTGTGTACGGTTTGCAGCCAGGTCACTGATTGCTTCCAGATCTTCTGAGAAACCAAGATCCAGCATACGGTCTGCTTCATCAACGATCAAAGCATTAACTTTATCAAGTTTGATTTGACGACGATTCACAAGATCAAGCAAACGACCTGGAGTCGCAACAACAACCTGTGCACCTTTTAATTGTTGAATCTGTTTACCAAAAGGCATACCACCCATAATAGCGGCGATACGTACACCTTTCATATGACGTACCAATGCAATCGCATCCTGACTCACTTGCTGAGCCAATTCACGTGTTGGGCAAAGTACCAAAATACTTGGCTGGGTTACAGCTTTCATACGTTCTTTAAATGGTACGAAAGTATCCTGACCAGTTAAAGCATTTAGAGTTGGGAGTAAAAATGCAGCAGTTTTACCAGAACCTGTTTGGCTCGAAACAAGAAGGTCTTTACCTTCTAAAGCTGCTGGAATCGCTTGTTCTTGTACAGGTGTAGGGCTCGTAAAACCAAGGCTTTCAAGAGCTTTTTGAAGCGACTCGTGTAAAGGAAATTCAGCAAAAGTTTTGCTCATAGAGATTTTCACCCTCAACTGGGGTGCTCCATTAAAATATAGTCAGATGGACATCGGCAAAAAGCGGTACAGCAATATACGCTGAAAACTAGATAATTCAGCGGCGATCCGAGTAACGACGATGTGATATAACGCACGCATGATTACGGGCTTAACCTGAATGAATCGCTTAAGCGATTGGGGCGCGAGATATCGTCCTCTCTTTGGACCGCACGCGCATACACAATGATAAGAAGAGAATGTTCAGGTAATGAACGGAAATTAAGTGCGTGCGCGGATTATAGCAGAATTTTTAATAATGTCATTAGGTATTATTGTTTTTTTCTTTTAATTGGATTTAAAACTCATTTAATCCAATTTAAATCCATTTTTTGTAATTCCACCACAGAACCAATGAAACCAGATTAAGCTCCATCATACATTCGATAAATCCTATACTTCGCCTGCTCAGCAAGCTCCTTATGATCAGAGTATGTAAATTCTTCTATTAAATTTATAGCTTCTGGTGTGCCTATTTCTTGTAATACCCAAAGGCATTTTTTGTAATAGCAGGAATCTTCCAGACTCGCTAAATATACCAATTTAGGCTTTAAAAAAATTGCTTGTTTTATATAAGAAATAGCATGAGGATCTTTTCTCATCTGAAGATCCCAAATAATTTCCCCATGTCCATCATGCTCTAATAACAATAATCTTTCACATTGCTCTTGAGTTGTTTTAGAACCATCTATTTTAAGATATGGATTTTCCTGTTTTAATTTTCAGATAACCACTTAATACTAAATAACTTTTTTTTATCCAGTAAATCCCCCCTTATTTTCTCTCGATAAACTCTGTTTAGTTATATGCTATCGTCATATCGTGTAATCCCAGATATTTAAAATTACGATTATATATTACTAAGTTTGATCACATTCCTTTAAAAAAAGCTCCCAACCAGTGAGAGCTTTTTAAACCTAATCTACAAATTCAAAGTAAAACTTATTTTGCAGCTTCACCCCAGGCTGGAACAACTGCTTGCATCAATGGTTTCAACATTTTCATAGAACAGGCCAATACCTGACCATTATCCATAGAATCTGAACCACCACGTGCATCTACAACAGTACCACCCGCTTCTTTAACGATTAACTCACCTGCTGCGATATCCCAAGGTTTTAAACCCAGTTCAAAATAACCATCAAAACGACCTGCTGCAACATAAGCCAAATCCAGAGCAGCGGAACCACCACGACGGTATTGTGCACCAGCTTCAGTTACGTTAAGCAATGATTCAAAATGATTTTTTGCATAAGAAATCACTTCACCATTACGCTTTGCACGATAAGCATGACCAACAGCCAGGAAAGTATTTTCCAGACTATCCTTAACATTTACACGGATACGGCGCTGATTCATCATGGCACCACGACCACGACTAGCAGAGAACAACTCATCTTTCACAGGGTCATAAATAACACCGTGCTGAGTCACACCTTTATGTTGAACTGCAATAGAAACACAGAAATGAGGGAAACCATTAATAAAGTTTAAAGTACCATCAAGAGGATCAATCACCCAACACCAATCAGCATCGTGACCTTTACCCTCTTGCATACCAAACTCTTCACCAAGAAAGCTATGGTTTTTATAACTTTTGCGTAAGGTATCAATGGTTAACTGTTCGATATAACGATCGACACGAGTTACAGGACCATCAATCCCTTTTTCTTCGACTTGTAGATCAAGTTTATGACGATTTTGATGCGCTTTTAAAAGCTCTTGACCAACTAATTGAGCCGCACGCGCAGCCATCACCACCATAGGTTCCATTGAACACCCACTACAAATTTGAAGATACTGATAAAGAATAATGCATAAAAGCGCAGACATTTTAACAAATGAAAGCGCTTTTAGGGGAAAAATGTTTCTAAAATTTTAAAAATACTGTGAAAACATCACTCAAACATGTTGAATAAGCTTTAACCAAGCCTTTTCAATTGATTTTTGAATACCTGTTTCATCCAAACCGCAAGCTTGTAACATCTGGGCATGTGTCGCTTGATGCATAAAGCTATCAGGCAGACCTAAATTCAAAACAGGTTTAACAATTTGTGCATGAGCCAAGAATTCATTCACAGCACTACCTGCACCTGCCATAACAGCATGCTCTTCAACCGTCACAAAAATACTGGTGTGGTCTGCAAAATCACGAATGATTTGTTCATCAAGTGGCTTAACATAACGCATGTTAATAACACGAACTCCAACATCATGTTGTTCTGCCAGATTTTTTGCAGCTGTAATTGAGGTACTTACCCGACTACCAAAAGCAAGAATGCTAATTTGTTCATCATGGCCAGGATTATATTCAGCAACAAGTTCAGCTTTACCGATTTCCAGTACAGTAAGCTCCTGTTTAATTTCTACACCTAAGCCATTACCACGTGGATAACGTACAGCAGCAGGACCATTATACAGATATGCTGTATGTAGCATTTGACGGCACTCATTTTCATCTTTCGGTGCCATGATCACGATATTTGGTACTGTACGCATATACGCATAGTCATATGCTCCTGCATGCGTTGGCCCATCTTCACCAACCAGACCAGCACGATCAATGCCAAAAGTCACATCCAGATTTTGTAAAGCAACATCATGGATAAGCTGATCATATCCGCGTTGCAAGAATGTCGAGTAAATTGCAACTACCGGTTTTAAACCTTCACATGCCATACCTGCAGCGAGAGTAACAGCATGTTGTTCTGCAATAGCAACATCAAAGAAACGTGCTGGATATTGTTTTGCAAATTGAACCATACCCGAACCTTCGCACATCGCTGGAGTAATTGCGAGTAGGCGTTTATCCTGAGCAGCTTCGTCACAGAGCCATTGCCCAAAAACATCGGAATATTTAGGTGCTGTAACCTTGTTCGAAGGTGAAGCCGTAATTTTTGAAATAGCGTGATATTTGATTGGATCAGCTTCTGCAGGAGCAAAACCTTTACCTTTTTTAGTATAAACGTGGATTAAACGTGGACCTTTACGTTTTTTAAGTGCATTAAAAACCTGTACAAGCTGATCTAGATCATGACCATCAAATGGGCCAAAATAATCAAAACCTATCGCTTTAAACAGATTATCAGCGGCATCAGTTGCCGATGCATGTAAACGTGAATTATAGCTCCATTCAGGATGATCCTGAATAAATGCCTTTCCCTGATCATCAATATTGACTGATTGTCCTTTTTCCCAAATCGCAGCCAAATGCCTAGCAAATCCACCTGTACTGCATGAAATAGACATATCGTTGTCATTTAACACGACCATCAAATCTGCATCATGAGCAACGGCATCATTCATGGCTTCAAAAGCCATACCTGCTGTCATTGCACCATCACCTACGATACATACGACTTCACAAGGATCATTCTGATAATGGCGAGCCAAAGCCATGCCTAAACCAGCAGAAATTGCTGTAGATGAATGACCTACACCAAAAGTATCGAATTCAGATTCTTCACGTGCAGGAAAAGCAGCTAACCCATCTTTAGCACGAATCGTTGTTAATGATTCACGACGACCGGTCAGGGCTTTATGTGGATAAGACTGATGACCGACATCCCATACCAGACGATCTCTAGGTGTATTAAAGCAGTAATGCAAAGCAACTGTAAGTTCGATGACACCAAGATTTGCACCAAAATGCCCACCACTTTGACCTGCGGCATATAGAATATACTGACGTAATTCATCCGCAACAGTTGCCAATTGACTTTGCTCTAATTCACGTAATTGTTGAGGATGATCAATTTTATCCAACAATGGTGTAACAGGACGTTGACTTGGTATTTCGGTATACAACATATGTGGCAAAGCCTTCTAAAGCCTGGCAAATCCTAAGCTAGGTAAAACAGGTTAACGATCGTAAGATCGCATCATATCACATTCAATCAGCCACACTTATAATGAAGCTTTCATCAAATAAAGCTCAGATACGTTTGTGTTCTATAGTTTAACTTCCCTAATTATCCTGAATAATCCTGGTCATTATCAACTATTATTGTGTGCTTTGTGAAAAAAAGAAAAACTTCTGCTAAAAAATCACACTTTACAATTCTACCAATGTCCAAGCATTACGCTATACTTTAGCTAATTTCTAAACGATAAATGGATGAACCTGTGCCAATAGAATTTGTTGCTACCTCTAAATTACCCACAGCTTTTGGTGACTTTAAAATCACAGTCTTTCAAGACCCAAAAACAGGTGAAGAACATGTGGCACTTTCTAAAGGATTAGACACTGCACCAACGGGAGCTGTTCTGGTGCGTATTCACTCAGAATGCTTGACTGGTGATGCTTTTGGTTCATTAAAATGTGATTGTGGTCCCCAGCTACATTCAACCATGGAGTTGATTAACACTGAGGGACAAGGGGTTATTTTATACTTGCGTCAGGAAGGGCGTGGTATCGGTTTGACCAATAAAATTCGTGCCTACGCATTGCAGGATCAAGGGCATGATACCGTTGATGCAAACTTGCTACTCAACTTGCCTGCCGATGCCAGACAATATGATATGTGCAGCATCATGCTCGATCATTTACAAGTCAAAGCAGTCAAACTGATCACTAATAATCCTTTAAAAATTAAAGCACTGACTGATTTGGGCATAAATGTAGTGGATAGAGTCCCACTCACTGTGGGTCTTAATCCTTATAATGAAGATTATTTAAAGACCAAACATGAACGTATGTCACATATGTACCAAAAAGATGACTTTTAAGTCATCTTTTTCTTATAACAACTCCTGATCATGAGTCTAAATTAAATCGTCATCGAAAAAATTTGTGTATCAGGTTCTTTACGTTTCAATCGCAAATCAAACGCCATACAAATATTTCTGACAAACGGCTTACCCTTTTCAGTAATGGAAATCTGTTGTTTCCCCACTTCCAATAACCCGTCTTTTTGCATTTCCTGTAATTGAATTAATAAATCAGGAATCTCAGAAAAATACATGTGAGTGTCAGCCCAGGATGTAGTAAAAGTACACATCAGATTGAGGATATGCTGACGAATTATCAGGTCTTCCCCAGTCAATACATGACCTTTAAATACGGGAATCTCATTATTTTCCAAACGGGCATAATAATCTTCCAGAGTTTTCTCATTCTGGGCAAAGGCATACCAGCTATCACTAATAGATGAGAGTCCCAAACCGATCATAACTTTGGTTTTAGAGGCGGTATACCCCATAAAGTTACGATGTAAAGTACCTTCTACAAAAGACTGGTACATACCATCCTTTTCCAGCGCAAAATGATCCATTCCGATTTCATGATAACCATTTGCTAGAAGCTTTTTTTTACCTTCTTCATATAATGTTCTTTTGACGTTATCTTTTGGCACATCATGATCTTTAAAGCCTCGCTGCCCATTTCCCTTAATCCACGGTACATGTGCATAACTATAAAATGCTAAGCGATCTGGAGCTAACACATTGGTCTGGTCAATTGTATTAAGTACGTCTTCAAGTTCTTGAAATGGCAGCCCGAAGACCAAATCATGAGAAACAGATTCATAACCAATCTCTCTTGCCCACTCGGTTACATTTTTAACATTTTCAAAAGGCTGTATGCGGTGAATCGCTTTTTGAACTTTTAGATTATAATCCTGAACCCCAAAACTTACTCGCCTAAAACCCAAATCATACAAGACTTGTAAATGCTCTTTTGTCGTATTATTAGGATGACCTTCAAAGCTAAATTCATGCCCATCAGCAATATTGGATTTAGCTAAAATACCCTGAATCAGTTCAGTCAAATGTTCAACAGAGAAGAAGGTCGGCGTTCCCCCACCTAGATGTATCTCTTTGATATTTGGCCGTTCAGAAAGCAATTGACAATATAAATCCCATTCTTTTAGCACTGCCTGAATATAAGGTTGTTCTAACTCGTGACGTTTGGTTACACGTTTATGGCAACCACAAAAAGTGCATAAGCTTTCACAAAATGGTAAATGAATATAGAGACTGATTCCCTCATTCGCATTAGATTCAGTAAAAGCACGTTGCAAGCTTTGCTGCCATGCTTGAATAGAAAATGTATGGCTTTCCCAATATGGAACTGTAGGATAGCTGGTGTAGCGTGGTCCAGGAACATTATATTTTTGAACTAAAGAAATACCCATACCCAATAAAACTCTAAACAATGCTGTTGACCACAACATGACATTAAAAAATAAATAAAATTCGTAAAACTATAATTACTCAGGTTATTGTGATTCTTTCCTCAGAACATTTCAAGAAATGATCTATGAATTCGATTTAAATCAATTTTACCAAAGGAATGGGCATAGTTCATAAGGAGTTCAAAACAAAACACTTTAATGCTTCAAACTAACATTAATATACGATTATATAGGTAGGTAACTATAGAAATAAACTTTGTCTATCTGTGAACGATTCAACATTAGCCTCATAAATATCCCTTAAATTTTTTATTATTTTATGCTTTGATGTAAGTAGTTTTTATTTTCCCTAAGAGGGTCATCATGCAGAATAATATTTCAGCTGATATTCAACGTGTTCGTGATTTTCTCCTTGATTTACAGTCGCGTATTTGTGACAGCCTAGAACAACAAGAACTTGCAGGGGGCGGTACAGCCAAATTTGAAATAGATGATTGGGAGCGTCCAGAAGGTGGTGGTGGACGATCTCGAGTCTTACAAAATGGGACTGTCATTGAAAAAGGTGGGGTAATGTTTTCTCACATCCAGATTAGTAAGCTACCACCCACAGCAACAGCAAGGCATCCCGAAATTGCCAACTGCAAGGCACAGGCTCTTGGCGTTTCATTGGTGATCCACCCTAAAAATCCTCATGTACCTACCTCACATGCCAATGTACGTTTATTCGTTGCAGAACCAGAAGGACAAGATCCCGTCTGGTGGTTTGGTGGAGGTTTTGATTTAACACCTTACTATGCTAACGATGAAGATATTTTGACCTGGCATCAGAAAGCACATGATTTATGCCAACCTTTTGGTACTGATGTTTACCCTGAAATGAAGCAATGGTGTGATGATTATTTTTATTTAAAACACCGGGATGAACAACGTGGTGTTGGAGGATTATTTTTTGATGATCTGAATCGCTGGGATTTTGACACCTGTTTTAAATTCATTCAGTCTGTTGGTAACGGTTATCTTGATGCCATTATTCCAATATTTGAACGTAACCAGAACAAGGCATATAGTGAGGCTGAGCGTGAATTTCAGCTTTATCGCCGAGGACGGTATGTAGAGTTTAATATTATTTATGACCGTGGCACTATTTTTGGATTACAGTCAGGTGGGCGTATCGAATCGATTCTGGTCAGCTTACCAAACCTTGTTTCCTGGTCATACCGTGCAGAATGGCCAGAAGGTTCACGGGAAAAACGTCTGACAGATTATTATCTAAAACCTCACGACTGGTTAACAGAACTTTAATATCAATGAATTACAATCAGACCATCCTCTAGTAAAAGGGTGGTTTTTTTGATGGTTAAATTTACTAACAATTAATGATCATTATTTACGCAAAGATGCATACTTTTACTAAGGAAGAGACTACACTATATTGCATCTCATAGTTTGAATTCTTATTTACTATATTGTATGCAGACACTCGCCAGTAAGCTATGAGTTTTGATTCATTTAGTTAAGAGTAAAATTATGTTTAAATTATTNAGAAATTACAAAGTCTTATGCTTCTTCGGCATTCTGGCAGCAATGTTATGTTCCATCTCAGTCACTCTCGCTTTTGATGATACTATTTCTGATAGCGTATCTATCATTTTTAGTGTTCTGTCCGGAATTGCACTGTTAATTGTTATAGCTGCACTTTTTGTTGATGCAATTGAGGCTATTTGTAATCCCTAAAACTCATCCCATACTTTCATCATTCTTCAATTTTGATCCTTCTTCAAAGTTTGTGGTTTTCTCTCTCGCCTCTCAATCACCAATTTATTTTTGCAGTCTGTAAAAATTGACGTATATTGATGCCATTTCAATATCTGAGTTATGTTGTCATGCGCAATCAATTCGCCGTTATTGGTCATCCTATCGAACAGTCTCGCTCGCCTGAACTACATCATGCATTTGCCCAAAAAACAGGAATTGATCTAAATTACGTAAAGCGTTTTGCTGAACTTGATGAGTTTGAACAAAGTGTCTCAGAGTTTTTCACGCAAGGTGGAAAAGGGATGAATGTCACTGTCCCTTTTAAAGAGCGTGCTTATGCCATGTGCCAGGTGCTTACTGAGCGTGCAAAAATTGCTAAGGCTGTCAACACGCTCTGGATGCATGAGGGGCAGCTATATGGTGATAACACCGATGGTCAAGGATTGGTTGAAGCTATCCAAGCTCTAGATTGGCAATTGAAAAACAGCTCTGTCCTGATTATTGGTGCAGGTGGTGCAACACGTGGCGTGATCTATCCTTTGTCAAAAGCTGGAGTACGTAAAATTGTCATTGCAAATCGCACTCTGTCTCGTGCCGAACAGCTGGTAAAAGATTTAAAACCAGCGATCCCTCAATCAGAGCTTACTGCCATGCAACTTGAGGATTTATCTGGGGATTTTGATTTTGTAATCAATGCAACGTCAGCAAGCTTAACAGGTGATGCTTTGCTCTTACCTGAAACCTTAAATTTTAAATATGCGTATGAAATGGCGTATGGCAAACCATCAAGCTTCTTAGAGCAGGCAAAAGCCCGCGGTGTTGAAACATCTGAAGGTTATGGAATGCTGGTCGGGCAAGCCATAGAGTCTTTCTCTATCTGGAATGGCGTTAAACCTGACCTTAAAGATTTTCTTTAAAATCTAGTAATAGAAGAACCTTTTCGGCTCTTCTATTGCTGTAACCCTACTTCACTTTTGTATCTAGCATGGCTTGGTAGGTATAAATAAATATCGAATAATCAATATATTCATCCAGATTATTTTCAATACCCTTCAGATCATTTTCACTAAATTTGCGGCTATGCATCGCTACATACACATGACCTAAAATTTTTGCCGTTTTCTGCATTTGCTCACGTTCATACTGATCCAGATCATTCTCTTGAGCATATAAATCTGCATAATATTGTGCAAAAACCTCTTGCGGCGATTTATATTGAGTAAGCAATTTAGTCACTGCCTGCTCTGCTTGCCCTTGTTTCCAAATCGGTAATACAAGATCATTTATCGAACTGCCCAAATCATCATCAAACTGTCCATAGAGATCAAGATGATGTTTTTTCTGTAATGCCTTTACTTTCGTCAAAGCAACACCTTTAGGACTATAAACATCTTTATCTGCATAACAATATGCATAAACCTGTGCTATTTCCTGTAATTCCTGAACCGAATATTGTTTGACACTATCAGGATTTGAAGCAGTTAACTTGGCAATAAATACTGCAACATAAGTTTTCTCATATGACTTGGTTTGTTGATAAGTCTGTTTTGCTAAAGCTTTTAACTGATCATCCCAAGACAATTTCCCTGTTGATTGGTTCTTGGTATATTTGCCTAAAACAGACTCTAAAAATGAACCTTTAAACATTTCTTTAAATGATTTGGCATTATTCAAAGCCTTCTGATCAATCGCTGTTGCATGACCATAATTGGATACTTGCATATCTATTTTAAACTTAAAATCTGTCCCCAATTCTTTGGATTTTTGAGAAAAATCATAATCAACCGTTACAATACGCCCTTCCCGATCCAGACCCACTACAGTAACAAAGGGCTGACGTTGTTCAGGTTTTGGAAGTGCTGCATCAATCGCCCGCTGATTCTCAAGCCAGAGGTTTTTAAAGGTATTTGCATCAAGCAACTGATCCGAACCGTATTTGGAAAATTTCTCTGTTAACTCAGCTTGTTTTTGCTTAATCTCTACATTTTCAGATGTTTTAACATTTAAGATATTCAATGCAAATGTATTCTTGCAATAAACCACATCACCATAGCTAATTTTCTGAGGCGATTGCCCCAAATCATGGCATTGCTGATAAGTTAAATAGTTTTCATCCTCTTCAGAAACTCTCTTCTCTTCCTCTTCCACATCGGCTATGCGCCCCTGACGCTTTGCTTCGATACTATCTTCCTGATCTAAATAATTTTGTACAGCAATCTGCAACTGATACATCGCTTTACGAGCTTCGACATCAAAAGTCCGGTCCTTAGGAACATATAAATCTTCAGTCTGTGATGCCAGCTCTGCTTCATCCGCCATATCAGTTGCTAATTCGGCGGCATGTGCTTCTTCTTGTTGATGGTTTGGTTCACCTTCGATATTTCGCGATTGCTGTTTTTGCATAATACTTGCAAAATCTTGCCCGGTAACTTTAAATACCTGATTCATTGAATATTGCTGATTTGCAGTATTAAACAGACGACTTTGCAAAAGCATTTCTTCAAGCGAACTATCTAATCTGATTTTTTTTACCACACCTAGCGCTGCATCCTGCTTAGTTACAGAAACTACTCGCAACTGATCTGGTTGAGCCAACAAATAGTTAATCGCTCCTGCCTCTTTTAGGAGCTGTACAAAAGCTTTGGCATCTATTTTATCAATATAATCCTTGTATTTTGAGAAATCATAATATGCAAATTTATCCTGATTTTCTGGTGCGATCAGATAAGGCATAACACCTGAAAAACTGGTATAAAGTTTATAATTTTTCAAATCCACGACTGATGGGATACGAGCCTCAACTTTCAAGTTAGGCTTGTTATATTTTGCATTTAAATTTAGAGAAATTAATTTCTTACGATAATGGACTGAACCATCATAAGTTAGATCCAGATCGTTAAAAAACTGACGCATAAAATAGGAATTTCTATCGGGAAATACTCTCTGAAAAGGCAAATTCTGCTCTGCTATAGACTGATAAAGTTTCTGTTTTTCAATTTTGTTGAGCGGAATCTGCTGTGCCTTTAAATATTGATCAACTTTAAATTTCAGGTCATTCTCTAAACTAATATTTTGTACTGCATTTTTGGAAGATTTATTTTGAATCAAGTTTAACTTGATCGAACCACGATAATCGTAACTTGGATAATCATATAACGCATTAATGCCATAGATTGCCTGCTCCTGCACACTTTTGTTTTGACTTACTGCATTGGTTTTTATGACATGGGATGAACATGCAGATAAACTTAATCCAAAGATACAGAAACTTAAATATTTTAAACGCATAATTTTTTTTAAAAACCTTTATCTAATTATATTTCAAGAAGGAAATATGCTCACCACTCAAGCACACCAACAGAAAGTAAAACCCATCAAGTTTAACAAAAAACAGTATAAATGCACTGTACTTTTTATACCAAATTCGCCTTTCTGACATTTTTTTAGCATACTCTTATCAATGCTTTTTTAGTTTCAATATGAATAATCAAAGTATTGAATGAAAAACTCAAAAGTATATAAATTAGGATAAACCCTATGCCAGCATACAAAGCCCCTCTTCGTGACATCCGTTTTTTAATGAACGAAGTCCTCGATTACCCTGCGCATTACAAAACTTTATCGATTGGTGAAAATGCTGATGCTGACACAGTTGATATGATTTTAGAAGGTGCAGCAGATTATTGTGAAAATGTTCTTTCACCTTTGTATCAAACAGGTGATGACGAAGGATGCCATTTTAAGGATGGTGAGGTAACAACACCAAAAGGTTACAAAGAAGCATACGATCAGTTTGTTCAAGGTGGCTGGCAAGGCCTTTCTTATCCAGAAGAGTTTGGTGGTCAAGGCTTACCTATGTCTTTAAATCTGATTAAATCAGAAATGATGGGTACAGCAAACTGGTCATTTACCATGTACCCAGGTCTAAGCATGGGTTGTATGAATACCATCATGCAATTTGGTACTGATGAGCAAAAAAATACCTACATGCCACATCTCGTTGCAGGGACTTGGTCTGGCACCATGTGTCTAACAGAACCGCAATGTGGTACCGACTTGGGTCAGGTCAAAGCCAAAGCAGAACCGAATGCTGATGGTACATATAAAATCACAGGTACAAAAATCTTTATTTCAGCAGGGGAACATGACCTAACTGAAAATATTATTCATATTGTCCTTGCAAGACTTCCAGATGCTCCAGCAGGGACTAAAGGTATCTCGCTATTTATCGTACCAAAATTTATTCCAACCGCAGAAGGTGGCGTTGGTGAGCGCAATCCAGTCACTTGTGGTTCAATCGAACATAAAATGGGGATCAAAGCATCAGCAACAGCTGTTTTAAATTTTGATGATGCGATTGGCTATTTGATTGGTGAGCCGAACAAAGGCTTACATGCCATGTTTACCTTTATGAATACAGCACGTATTGGTACTGCGGTACAAGGTCTGGCACATGCTGAACTGGCTTTTCAAGGTGCTTTGCCATATGCCAAAGAGCGTATGTCTATGCGTGCTCTTTCAGGTAAAAAAGATCCAGATAAAGTCGCTGATGCAATCATTCATCATGCTGATGTACGTCGCATGCTTTTAACACAAAAAGCAATCGCAGAAGGTGGTCGTTCGATGATTTATCATGCAGCCCAAATTGCTGATAAAATGACCGATGCACTTGCTCAGGGTGACCAGGCAAAATTTGATGAGTATGATGACAAACTTGGCTTTTATACCCCAATTTTAAAAGGCTTTTTGACTGAACTTGGTTTTGAAGCTGCGAATCACGGTATGCAAGTCTTTGGTGGTCATGGTTATATTAAAGAACACGGCATGGAACAAATTGTTCGTGATTCACGTATTTCTACCCTTTATGAAGGTACAACAGGTGTTCAGGCACTGGATTTGATTGGTCGTAAAGTTTTGCTTTCTTCAAAAGGTAAAGTCGTTCGTGAATATACCGCTGAAATCCTGAAATTCTGTGGTGTGCATGCACGTAACAAATACATGCGTCGTTTTGCATGGGATTTAACCAAAATCTGTGCACAGTGGAATGCGTTGACTGTCCGTATCATGCTTGCTGCTCGTAAAGACCGTGACATCGTATCCAGTGCTTCGGTTGACTTCCTGATGTTCTCTGGCTACGCAATGATGGCTTATTATTGGGCACAACAGGCAGCTGTCGCTTCTGAAAAACTCGCAAATGGCGATGGCAAAGAAGTACCTGAATTCTATAAGGCAAAAATTAAAACTGCTGATTTCTATTTTGAACGTCTACTACCACGTGCCCAAGGTCATGCAGAATCAATGGTGAATCCTTCTAAGACACTGACTTCATTAGCATCAGAACATTTTAGTTTCGATTACTAAGATTTATCTCAAAAAGGGCGCTTAAGCGCCCTTTTTTACATTTGATTGATAACTTTGCTATCATTTTCGCAAGTCAAGAACGATTGATAGTCCAAGGCTTCTTGCCTAAAACTCAACGATATTAGAAACTTCATGTTGAAAAACATAAGGATCCGATAAAAGCTCATATGCTTCATCATCAGGATATGTCACAGCCACTTGATAATTTTCTCCAGCAAACTTTTTAATTGATTCGATTGAATCCCAATAAGTTGCCAAGAAAAAATGCTCCCACTCTCCTTGCGTTTCATGCCGTACAAAAGCACCCAAATTTCCCAAAATACTTTTGGAGTGTTCTACACCAGTCTTTTCTAAATGCTGAGCAAAACCATTTGCATATTTAGCAGGGACACAACCATGCCAAGTTCTTACGATCATTCACGTTAACCTTTTAGACATTTTTCAATAGTACTTACAGAGAGCTATATCTTATAAAAACTCTTCCAAAACTGAATTTAAGAATATATGCCCCTGCTCTGTACATGCGATTCTATTTTCATCTGAAACCAATAAATTACGCTTACGTAATGAACTCAATAATTCATCCAGATCTGACAAAGGTTGTCCTGTCCTTTGGGTGTAAAACCGGGCAGGAACACCATCATTTAACCGCAAAGCATTCATCATAAATTCAAATGGCATATCCTTTGATTCAACAGCTTGTAAATGTAGATGCTCAGCAGGTGTTTTTGCCAAATAATCTTTCGGTAAACGGGTTTTCTGAAAACGATATACTGCATCAGGCTTGGTGACTTTACCGTGTGCTCCAGCTCCAATCGCCAGATAGTCGCCAAATTGCCAATAATTCATATTATGTGCTGAAGGCTGTTCTTTACGCCAGGCTGATACTTCATAATTGATAAAACCATTCGCCTTTAAATAGGCTTCCCCTTGCTCCTGTATCTGCTCCAATACATCCTCTACAGGTAAAATGGGTTGAGCCCTAAAAAATACGGTATTTGGCTCAATCGTAAGTTGGTACCAAGAAATATGGGTTGCTCCATTTTCCACGGCCAGTTTTAAATCATGAAGTGCTTGCTCTAAAGTCTGTTCAGGCAAGCCATGCATTAAATCAACATTTATCCTTTCAAAGCCTGCCTGTTTTGCATGTTGAATCGCATAAATCGCGTCATGATTTGAATGGATACGTCCCAAGCGTTTGAGATGTTCAGCATTAAAACTTTGTACCCCGATTGAAAGACGGTTAATTCCTGCCTGTAGATATTCAGCAAATGGGTCATGTTCGACTGTTCCAGGATTGGCTTCTAGCGTAATTTCACAGTTTTCTTCAAATGAAAGGATATTTTTTAACTGGGAAAATAGCCATACATAACCTTTTGCCGAAATCAATGACGGCGTACCACCACCGATAAAGACGCTATGAATACTGCGTCCTTGGGCAAATTCAACCTGTGTCTTGAAGTCTTCAACTAAAGCTTGCAAATAAGTCTGCTCAAGTGCCAGAGCTAATTTACCATCAGGAACCGCATGTGAATTAAAGTCACAATATGGGCATTTACGTACACACCACGGCATATGGATATAAAGTGATAATGGAACTAATGCTGGATTCAAACTAGCCAAAGATCAAGCTCAAAAAGACTAAAACATTATTTTAACATGACTCGAATCAATCATAGGCATTGTGTTTTATTTGCTTTAGACTGTGATGAATAGCAATAACAATTAGATGAATAATATGATGAAAATGAGTTCGCAATTACTCATCTTGCTCCCATTGGCAATGGGTATCGGGATAGCCATGACTTTTCAGACGGCAATTAACACTCAGTTACGAGAATATCTTTATTCTCCATTACAAGCTGCACTTTTATCCTTTTTGATTGGTACAATAGTGCTCGCATTACTGGTTGTTTTTCAGCAAGGACAAAAACCAAGCTTTGAATCGCTAATCAGTATCCCGTGGTTTCTCTGGTTAGGAGGATGTCTGGGAGTATATGCGATTAGTATCAGCATTTATACTGCACCTAAACTTGGTTTTTTAACACTTTCAGGGCTGATTATCTTTGGACAAATTGTGATGTCAATGATTTTGGATCAGTTCGGTTTAATTGGTGCAGAAAAAACACCTATCTCCTGGCAACGTTTGCTTGGCGCAATCACGATTTTTGTAGGCGTACTTTTAACGCTTCAGCGCTGACTTCCTTTTATTACATTAAAACGAGTATTTTTTGTGTCTCATGTCACGACAACCCGCTTTGAATTAAAGCAACTCTTCCATCTGATGATACCGATTTTGATTACCCAATTTGCACAGGCCGGTTTTGGTTTAATTGATACCATTATGGCTGGGCATATGTCTTCAAACGATCTGGCTGCTATTGCTGTGGGCGTCGGACTCTGGATTCCTGTTATGTTGTTATTTAGCGGGATCATGATCGCTACGACTCCGTTGGTCGCAGAAGCCAACGGTGCACGCACACCAGAAAAAATCCCATCCATTGTTCGTCAGTCACTATGGGTTGCACTTATTTTGGGTATTTTAGCGATGCTCATTCTGCAAGCCATGCCCTTACTACTACCAGTTTTAGGTGTCCCTGAGTCACTACTCCCCAAAGCCAGTTTATTTTTACATGCAATCGGTTTCGGTATGCCTGCTGTAACCATGTATGCTACTTTGCGGGGATATTCAGAAGCTTTAGGCTATCCTAAACCTGTTACAGCGATTAGCCTGATCGCGTTGATTGTACAAATTCCACTCAACCTGATTTTCATGTATGGCATGGGGCCAATTCCTCATTTAGGCAGTGCTGGATGTGGTTTTGCAACGGCAATTTTACAATGGTTAATGTTTATGACTTTAGCCTTATTTGTATTTAAAGCAAAACGTTATCAAAAAACACAAATATTTAGTGGCTTGGAAAATATCGACTTAACTTTAGTAAAACGTATTTTAAAACTAGGGTTACCCATCGGTTTAGCCATTTTTTTTGAAGTCAGTATTTTTAGCACAGCGGCAATTATTCTTAGTCCACTTGGTGAAATTGTTGTCGCATCTCATCAGATTGCGATTTCAGTTACATCACAACTTTTTATGATTCCAATGTCTTTAGCATTGGCTCTCACTATCCGGGTCGGAACTTATTATGGTGCAAAAAATCTTGTTGCCATGCGCAAGGTTCAAAAAATTGGTCTGATTACAGCAACTGTCTTTGCTTTGGTTACCATGATTTTAATGGGAGCATTTAGACCCTTTATCGTGTCTATATACACATCAGACTATGATGTATCTGTTGCTGCAATGTATCTTATTTTATTTGCTATCGCCTATCAGCTTATGGATGCCTGGCAAGTCAGCGCTGCAGGCTGCCTTCGTGGCATGCAGGATACTAAAGGACCGATGTGGATCACCCTGATCGCATATTGGGTTATTGCCTTTCCAGTCGGTATTTATCTGGCTCGCTTTACCGACATGGGAGCTGCTGGTGTCTGGACGGGACTAATTGTAGGCTTGAGTGTTGCTTGCGTATTACTGTTGACTCGTCTCTATAAAAATAACAAGCGTTTGCAGAAAGAACTTTAATTGACTCATATAAAATCTTTTTGATTTGCTACATAAACTCATCATGTAGCAAATCACACTTAAAATACTTACTGATTTTTAAGCCGTTTTTGCCTGCGGACTTGCACCGATCTGCCATACAAATGGTAAATCTGCCTGATTCACCTCCCAATCACCAATTACTTTTTCTTTATAAATAAGCGGGTTGTGAGAAGAAACAGTTCGAGCATTACGCCAGAAACGATCCAGAGATTTTGCCGAGCTTGCTGCCGAAGCACTTAAGGCATTAAATAACTTTGTGGTTAAATCCAGTACCAATTCGCTTACAACAACCTGTCCCTGAGCCGATTCCAGCTCTGATGCATGATTGGCTTTTTGCTCGATGACATCCGAATTTGCAAAATGACTCAAATACGCTTCCTGTAAGCTAGCAGCAACTTTTTGAGTCACAGCTTCGCTGGCATATGTTTGCGCAGAAGCCTTTCCGATAACTTGTAAAACTTGAGCATCATGACGAACCAGATCTGCATTACCATGACTAAAAATACGCTTACGGTTACGTACTTCTTCACTAAAAGTCGCTACTGCTGCCTGAGCAATCCCAGTTAATGTTGCCAGATGAAACTCTTGATAAAAGGCTGTTTGATATTTAAAACGCGTGTCAAAGGGAATAATATTCTGTTCATGTACATGAACATTATCCAGTTTCAATGTACCACTTCCAGTCGTTTTCTGTCCAAAACCATCCCAGTCATCCAGAATAGTTACACCGTTCTCATGTCTGTTTACACCCACGATAACTGCCTGCTGGTTCACATCATCAAACGCATACAAATCAATCCAGTCAGCAAAAATACTCCCCGTTGAATAATACTTTTCACCATTTACAAACCAGCGACCTTCGATATTTCGAGTCAAACGAGTCGCAACATCACCAATTTTGACATTACCCACTTCCGTCCAGGCATTACCCACAATTTCGCCAGCAACGAAATGATCAAACCAGAACTTTTGAGAGCTGTCACGATGTGCATTTAAACGATCTTCTACAAATGCAAAATGACCACGTAACGCCTGCACAATGTTAGAATCGGCTTTTGCAAGCTCAGTCAAAAGTTCAAAAAGTTGTGGCAATGACGCCCCTTCCCCTCCATATTTCACAGGTACACGAACCGCAGTAAACCCAGAATCTTTTAATTTATTAATCTCATCAAAAGGCAGTTCGCGATTCTGCTCTCGTGATAAAGCCCCTTGAGCAATTTGCTCAAAAACGGGAAAATATTTTGCTTTTAACAAATCAATATCCGCCCCGAGTGACAATTCTTCCTGATTTGAAAAATCAAAATTTTTAAAAACCGTCATTTTATTTTCTCCCTTAACTCCATGGATGACGTGGAGGTAAAACACCGTTCAAGTAATAGTTTCCAATAATGTGATATTTCCAACGCACCGGATCATGCAATGTATGTGTACGAGCATTTCGCCAATGTCGATCCAGATTTAACTCCGACAATGTTGAACGTGTTCCAGACAGTTCAAACAGCTTATTGGCAGCAAGTAAAGCGACCTCCGTCGTTAAAACTTTTGCCTCGGCAACCAGTAATGTTGCTTCCGATACTTGCTGTTCTGTCGGGTTCTCAATCGCCCGATCAATAGCTTCACCTGCTAGATCCAGAACTGCTTCGGCAGCACGTAACTTGATACGAATCTCACCGATGTTGGCAATGGTAAATGGATCATGACTGGCTTGTTCAACACCAGAATCTATCCATGGGCGAGCCTTAGTCCGGACATACTGAGTGGTTTCTTCGATCGCACCACGGGCAATCCCGGCATCTACAGCCGCCTGAATAAACTGGGAAATCGCACCAGCAGGTGTAGGACGTTCAAAGGCTTTATAAATCGGGATAACGTATTCTTCACGAACCGCAACATTATTGAGCTCAACCGTACCACTTGCTGTAGTACGCTGACCGAAACCACTCCAGTCATTAATAATATTCAAGCCGACAGTATCTTGTGGAATCAGTGCAACAAAAGGTTGCCCTTCGTCATTCACTGCAACTGCTGGTATCCAATGTGCCAGCAATGCTCCTGTTGCAAAGAATTTACGTCCATTAATTTCATATCCCTGTTCGGTTTTGGTGATTTTGGTTTGTAAATCCGCAACATTTTTTCCATTTTTTTCAGAAAATGCATTTCCAAGTCGAATCCCCTTCAAAATTAATCCAAAGAAAAATTTCTTTTGTTCTTCTGTTGCATCTAAACGAATATGCTCTACAAATGCCCAATGGTTCTGTGCAATTTGCCCTAAAGATGAATCAACACTAGAGATCGTCTTGACCACTTCAGCAAGCGTTTTATATGAAACCTGAGCACCACCGTATTCTTTCGGTATATTGATTGCCCATAAACCACTTTGCGAATATTGTTTGATTTCATCCAAAGGCAAACGGCGCTCCTGATCTCGAGCCGATGCCTCTTTTGCAAATTCAACTGCCAGCTTCTTTGCGACTTCTATCGCCTCAGCATCACTTTTAATCACATGTGCATTTTCTTCAATTTCAAAAACACTCAGAGGAATAGCCGTTTCTTTGGATAAATTCTGATAACCTTGTTCTAGATTTCCCATTTTTTGTAGTACTCAAATATAAAAGCCCTATTCAAATTAGCATTAAAATCTATATTGGTTTATATTTATTAAAGCTTTGTTTATGAAATAGAAATTGAAAAGTTTTTCATTTTTATAGCTATAGATTAACCCATGATTTTTTTCATTTTTTACAAGCAACAAACAATTAAAACTAGGCAGCTCCTCTTTTGTCGCCTATTATCAAAAACAGAAAAGCTGCATCAGTTTAAGGATTTTTCCCATGTCAAAAAATGCGAGTACACCTGGTCGCCGTTTTATGAAGCTCGCGAGTATGACTGCGAGTATTGCCACAAAAACAGTATCCAACTCTATTCGTAACCTGACCGCAGATGAAGAACAAAAAAACGAGGCGAGAAGTAAATTATTTCAGGATATTGGTGTCCAGATTGCCGATACCTTGGGTGAGATGAAAGGCGCAGTCATGAAAGTGGGACAAATCGCGTCCCAATACAAAGATATATTCCCTCCTGAAGTGGCTAGAGCCATTGCCAAATTACAACGGCAGGCTCCTGCAATGCCCTTTAGTGACATCAAACTGCAAGTAGAAAAAGAACTCGGCAAACCGCTTGAAAAAGTTTTTAAAAGCTTCGATGAAAAGCCCTTTGCTGCTGCCTCAATTGGGCAAGTACATAAAGCTGTGCTACCCAATGGTGAGGAAGTCGTTGTTAAAGTTCAATACCCTGGTGTTGATGAAGCATGTGAAAGTGACCTAAAACAGGTACGTCTTGCACTTCGCTTGATGGGGGTTCTGAAAGTAGATAAAAAGCTACAAGATCGTCTATTTAAAGAGATCCAGGACAGCTTACAAGAAGAACTCAACTATGAGATCGAAGCACAAAACCTGCAGGTATTTAAAACCTTTCATCAAGCGCTTGATCATAAAATTATTATCCCACGTGTTTTCCCTGAATACTCCAGTCGCCGCATATTAACTTTAAGCCTTGAAAAAGGTGAAAGTATTGAAACTGCAAGTACTTGGGATCTAGCTCTACGCAATGAAATTGGTGAGCGACTTATTCGGGCTTTAGGACAGCAGATCTTCTTTTTAAAACGCTTTCACTGTGACCCGCATCCTGGAAATTTTGCTTTTAAAGCTGATGGCAGCGTGATTATCTATGACTTTGGCGGTGTAAAAACACTTAACAATGACATCGTAGAGCACTTTAAGGCACTGGTTCGAGCTGGTCGAAAATATGATATTCCTGAAATTGAAAAGCATTTAACAGCATTAGATGCCTTGGCTGAAACTGGTCAATTCCCAGATGAGCTTTACAAAGCATGGCTTGAGGTTTTACTCCGCCCATTGACGACCAATTATGATTTTGTAGAAAACTCTGCTCATCATGATGGCGTCAAACTGGTTAAAAAATCACTAAAATACTGGGATGTTTTTAAACCCTCTCCAGACACACTGATGGTGAACAGAACTATCTCTGGGCATTACTGGAACTTGATCCATTTAAAAGTCCATGACAATCTAAATAATATATTTAACGAACTCATTCCCCCTTTAGATTAGTCACAATAGATAATTTTTATCATAATGTTGTTAACACATGACAACATTATTT
>NZ_OOGT01000128.1 GCF_900323515.1 Acinetobacter stercoris
ACTTATATTATAGAGTTGACATTACCGTTATTAGTGGTTTCACATAATGTAATTGGATTAAGAGGAGATTTTATTGCGATCAAGAAATTACATCAATATTTAAAACTACCACATGAAAAACTAACACAGCAGGAAATTATAGATCAGAATACTTTTTTCTATTTTAAGGATACACAGATTCAGCTCGGTAAACATATTATTAAAAATTTTAACCTTAAAATCGAAAAAAATAAATGTTATGTTGTCATTGGACAAACCGGGATTGGTAAAACCACATTTATTCAATATATGACAGGCTTGAGACAAGTCAATGCTGGGGCATTATTTTATAAAAATATTGATATTACTCAACAGTTCTCGACAGGTATCATTGATGAGCTTGCAGTCGTTACTCAACATCCCGTTGTTTATTCAGGAACACTTCGACAAAACTTAATTTATAATAGCCCATATTTATATAATGATGAGTTTTTACTGGATTTATTACATCGTTTTAAACTCAGTGAGATTTTAACTAAAAATAAAATTACACTTGATTCTGACTTAAATGAAATATACAAAAGTTTTTCTGGTGGAGAAAAGCAACGTTTGAGTATTATTCGGGCTTTACTCAAAAAACCGCAATTACTGATCATGGATGAACCAACTGCTGCTTTAGATGAGGTCACAGGAATAGAACTGATCCAATATATAAAAACACAAGTACAAAGCCTGTTTATTATTTCACACGCGCCTTATATGCTCAGATATGCAGATCAGGTCATTAATTTTGATGATTTACTTCATATCGAACCAGTTCAACAGATTAATGATCCCTAAACTTAAACTGGGCAAGTTTTATTAGATTTTGTTGTATCAGATTTAAGATATGCTGTTGTTCAGATGCTATCCAACCTAAAGAAAACCATAGTTTCGGCTCTTTTTCGACCATGCTCTTAAACATAGTATCAGCAACACAAAGATCATTGAATTGTCCCAATGCCTCTTGAGCCGGTTTTAAAATCTTAAGGTAAGATGCAACTTCTTTGGGTGTAAATAATGATGAGGTGAATTCCAGACTGTAACGTAATCTTTTAATACGTTTACGAATCTGATGTTTTTCCTCTATATCAAGTTCAAGAAATTTTTCGGCATTTTTACACACCAGATGATGTAAATGAGTGATTTGCTTCAAGGCGGACTTTTTCAGATCATCTTTTTCAGTTGATTCTGTATGGTTTTGGCAAAATTCAATTAAATCTAATAGCAGTTGTTGTGTTGGATATGAGCGGATTAACTTTAAAATTTTATTTGAGCTTTCAGATGATTTCGGAAGTTCAAGATGTGGTGCTCCTATTTTTTCCAATTTAGGTAAGAGGCTTTCACTGATTGCGTCACGGTCACGTGTAGAGCCAAAGGCACGGAATAAGTTTGCTAACTGTGCCTTCCAGGAAGGATCAATATCATTCGACCAGTCTGAAAAGCTTTGCAAAGCACTTCTTAAACGCCTTATTGCTACACGTGTTTGATGGATATGTTCTGCTGAAAACTGGTCAATACTGATGGCTGATATGTTAGGTAATAAATGCTCAAGACAGTTTTCAACAATTTTACGAATAGTTGCATCTTTTGAGCTATCGGGAGAGAGTTTTAAAACTGTCTGGAAGCAGACTGCTGGAATATGTGCAGTTAAGAGGTCGAAACTCTGTTCGATGCTAGAATATTGATAAAAATATAAATGGTATTTTTCTATCCAGTTTTTAATAAATTCGATAAATCGGGTATAAGTACCCTCAATAAAAGAAAAAGAAACTTCAAATAGCTCAAAGCCTTGCTTTGGTTCAATTATTTGTGAAGTTCGAATATTTATTTCAATACCAGTATCCTGAAATTGGAATAGGTGAGTTAGATGATTTATCGTGGTTTCAAATATTTGTGTCAGTAGGATTTTATCTTTACTTTTTATGTTTTTAAATACTTGTCGGAGAGACTTATGGTCTTTGACTCCTTCTAAAAATGACAGAAGGCTAAATTGTTTTGATAGAATGCTTTCNAGTTGAAATGTTTCACTAAAAGACAATTTTGGAATATTAATATTATGAAATTGTTGTGAATTATCTTGATACGAATGACAGAAAATGTTCAGTTTGTATAAATCGAGCTCGTTTGAGTCATAATATTTGAGGGTTTTACTATTGATAGATGCACCCTCGTTAATCAGTGCCTGTTTCAGTTTTTGCTGAAAGGTTTTTGGAGCCTGGAATATTATTGTTTTCAATTTCATCTTTATTGCTCATATTTTATTCAAAAATAGGAATTTTTTTATTATAGATAAATTACATAAAAATGAAAGTATTTGTTTTCTTTTGAATTATTTGTTTTAGAAAAAGTTGAAGCACTTCTTGAAAAATAAATTAAAGAATAATTAGTAGACAAAAAGTGCAGGTTTATGTTGAGTAAAAATACTATTTTAAGAACTTACGACTGAGTAAAAACTGTTCTGTAGCATCCAGAAAGACTTGGGCATAATTTTCCTGTTTAGCAGTTAGCCAGCCTAGTGCAAACCAGTCACTGGCTTCGAGTTCAGTCTCTTGGAGATACGATGCCGAAGAAGCGAGTACCTGATATTGTTCAGCAGCATGTTGAGCTTCGTTGAGTGCTTTACCGTATTTTTGCAGATTTTTAACATCGTAGATATTGGTTAACAATGGGAAACTAAACTTTAATTCATTTAAATGTTTAGCAAGTTCATCCAGGCTTTCAAAATCAGAAATATCGGCATTATTTAGTGCATCTTGGAGCTGTTTGTATTGATGCTGCAAGGTATTTTGTGCATACCATTTTAAATCATGCTTTTGAGGCTGTTTGGCCTGTCCCAAGCTAAATATAAGAAGTTGTAGAAAATGTTGTACGTTCTGGGTAGAGCAGACCAGATTAAATAATTTTTCTTTTGCGTAGAGAATATCTTTGCTTAAACTCGAAGCTGTATTTGGATTTTGCAATAACGTGCTTAGAGTGTTTTGCATGTGTTCAAAATGTCTTAAATTTTCAAAATGACTTTTAAACGCAGCAAGTTGAACTGACCACTTATCAACAATATCTTCACTCCAGTCTCTCAATATAGAGAGTGTAAGGTGTAAGTGATTTAGTGCAATATGTGCTTGGTCAATATGCTCTTGTTCTGCAACTTGTGCTGAGATTGCAGCGATATTGGGTAATAAATGTTGTAGTTGGTCTGAAATAAGTGAGCGTAGATTTTGATCAGCTGAATTCTTTTTATTAAAGATGAATTCCTTAGCTGTTTTTGCTGGGCTGACTTTATGGTTTAAAACCAGTAGATTACCGATTTCCGCTTTGCTACGGACATCTAGCCAGAGATGATATTTTTTGACCCATTCAAAACTAAAAGCCAATAAAGATTCTGCTGAACCCTGTTTAAGTTCAAACTCGATTTCATAAACATCATGTTTGGTATTTTCTGTACGAATTTCGCCAATATCTAAACTCACTTCAATGTCGGCATCATTAAAATGAATGATTTTCGAAGTGCGGGTAATATCAGTTTCAAATTGTAGTTTTAAGTCTGAAGCCTGATCACCTAATGCGGTGTTTAAAATTTCTGTTGCCTGAGCATTGTTTTTATAAATTTCCAGATCAAGTGCAGGAGAACTATCTTGTTCACCTAAGTCATGATTATGCTCAAAACGCGCAATATGTGTTTTGGTTGCTGCTTTAAGTGTTTGAACCCAATGTGTACCTTCTAAACGCTGTCGCAATGCCGCACCATTTTTAGAGAGTAAATGGTCAGTAGTATCGTAGTATTTTGCTTTTAATTGAATTGTTTCAGTATCTTTGGATTCAAGTGTTTTTTGAACCGCTCTGCGTCTCGCTTCTGGAATTTGAAATTTCAACTCAACTTCGAGCATTGTACTTTTCCTAAATTAAAGATTAAAACTGCTAAGAGACCTGTACTATTCTCTATGTTTTTTGATTTTGAAATCGTTCAAATAAAACGAATTATAACGATATTGATAAAATACGAAAGCTTCATTGATAAATCCAGATACATGGGGCATTTAATTTGAAACATTGTTGACAGAAATTGACTTTAAATTATCCAGAATCTCCTATAGTCTATTTAAAAAAATATAAGGAGAAAGTGAAAATGAATGCGCTTGTGGAACCAAAGCCAGAATTGCCAGAACCTCAACGATTCCAGCTACCTATTCAAAATTATTCTGAATTTTACCGTTTTTATTTAACTGAACACCGAAATATTACAAGTCGTCGTTTGCATATCGCAGGTAGTTCGCTTGGATTATATTTTTGGTCTAAGGCGATTCGTAAACGTCAGGCAAAATATATCATTTATGGTCTGGTGTCTGGATATGCGTGTGCATGGGTAGGGCATTTTGTATTTGAGAAAAATAAACCTGCCAGTTTTAAGCAGCCATTGTTTAGCTTTATTTCAGATTGGCGAATGTTTTCAGATATCTTACGAGGAAATCTAAGTTTAAAGGATAGAAGTCTGGATAAAATTGAAAGTTAACTAAAATCACGATTTTTTGCAAAAAGCATATCTATGAAAATCGGTATGCTTTTTTACTATTTGATATAATATAAGGGTGAAAAATAGACAAACGGTTTGATCAGAGAATTGGCAAAAAATATCATATAAGCCTTATAAATTAAGCAAATTCGTTGTTTTTTGCATTGATTTCTTGAAAAGACAGAAAGAGAAATTTAATTTTTTAGATTGATTTATAGAGTTATTATTTTAATAATTGTATTTAGATTTCGGAAAGGATCCGCTGAAATCATAAAAAAAATTATTGTATTCAAATGGAATGAAATATGCGTCATTTTTTTAAATCTGCTGCACTAGTAGTATTTGTTTTATCAGCTAACCTTGCTCATGCCGATGGAGATTTTAAGCGTTGGGCTGTGTCAGTTGGCTGGTTGCATGTCATGCCACAAGGATCTGCAAATTCAACGAATATTAATACTGCTGTTGAGAATGGTGGAAATTATGGTGTTGGTAACAACTTGAAAGGTGCTGATCTACTACTTTCAAAAAATTTAGATGATGTAGTAAATCAATCAAATAATATTCTCGTAACAAATGTTATTAAATCACTGAAAAGCAATGTAGCTAAAAATCCGGATTATCTCGTTAGCAGTTTAATTACGAATAGTGCTAAGGCTGATGTATATGGTATATCAGACTGGTCAAATAATGCTGGGCTTGAGGCTGATGATGTAGATACTTTGGGTTTGACGTTGAGTTACTTTGTCAATGATCACGTTTCTTTAGAGTTGATAGGTGGAGTACCTCCAAAAGTAGATATTAAAGGTAAAGGAAAAATAGTTGCTTCAGCATCATCGATTGCGAACTCCACAGCGGCTATACCGAGTTTGATCAATGGTGTTGAAATTAATAAAGATATCCTTATTACGGACTTGGGCGGACATGGAAAAGTTGCAGAAGTCACGGCATGGACACCTGCAATTACTGCCAAGTATCACTTTGGTAAATCTGGTGTAAATAAATTTCGTCCGTTTATTGGGGCTGGAGTTGTTTATGGACACTTCAATAAATTAAAGCTAAATGGTGGTGTTGAACAAGATTTAATTAATGCTGGACATATGGTACAAAACGTATTGGATGGTAATGCAGGCGAAGCACTACAAAACTCTGGAAAATCATCAGCAAACCCAGTGGTTAAAGTGAAAACTGATGATGCTTTTGCACCTGTAGTTACAGCGGGTTTTTCTTATGATTTAACTGAGCGTTGGTTTACTACAGCTTCTTTAACATATATGCCAGACTTCCATAATACAGCGACTATTATTGTCAGTGATTCAAAGACTGGAAATCAACTCATCAAGGCAAATACCAAAGTTGATTTAGATCCATTAATTACCTATGTTGGTGTAGGTTATCGTTTCTAGTACATCAAACATTCATTTGATGAAGTTGTCATAATTTTAGAGCCTAAAACAAAATGCTTTAGGCTTTTTAAATTCTGCAACTGCTATAAAGTTCTCGTTATACTATGTTGACGAATCATTTCTTGTTTTAGGGAAAATATATGCGCGGCTTATATCTGATTACCAATGATGACCCAATTGATCTGTTATTGGAGAAACTAGAGGCTGCGTTAGCGACAAAGCAGATCACAATTTTACAATATCGCCGTAAAAAAATTGCTTTAGATGAGCAAGCAAAAGAAGTACAACAGATTAAAAACTTATGTGAAAAATATTCCACACCATTTGTAATCAATGACAATTTAGACTTGGCACAGCAGTTTGGTTTAGGGGTACACCTTGGTCAAAGTGATGGTGAAATTTCAGATGCTGCGAATAGACTTCCTCAAGGTGTCATCATAGGCCGTACTTGTCTAAACTCACTAGAACTTGCTGATAAGGCAATCCATGATGGGGCAACATATATTGCGTTTGGGGCGATCTATGCAACATCAACCAAACCGGAAGCCGGTAATATTGGACTGGGAGTATTACAGCAGGCATCGCAAAAGTTTGATTTACCCATTTGTGCAATTGGCGGGTTAACTGTTGAAAACTCAAAAGCTGTGCTAGAGGCTGGTGCAGACCTTTGCGCAGTAATTAGTGATATATTAGGAAAATCAGTTGAAGAAATTCCAGCACGTGTAAATGCTTGGGCACAGTTGTTTGAAACTACTGTTTAGTTAGTGTGTATTTTTCAATTTTTAACTCATTTATAGGGTACTAGAGTCTTATGCGTTTATCTGCAAAACAAGAGCAATTGTTTAAACAAGCCAGCAAACATATTCCAGGTGGGGTGAACTCACCAGTACGTGCTTTTAATGGTGTAGGTGGTACGCCAGTTTTTATTGAAAAAGCTCAAGGCGCTTATTTATATGATGTTGATGGTAAACGTTATGTTGACTATGTTGGTTCCTGGGGACCAATGATTTTGGGGCATGCACATCCTGCCATTATCAAGGCGGTACAGGAAGCTGCTGTCGACGGTTTAAGTTTTGGTGCACCAACTGTTCATGAAACAACACTGGCAGATATTATCTGTGAAATCATGCCCTCAATCGAACTGGTTCGTATGACCAACTCTGGTACTGAAGCAACCATGACGGCTATCCGTTTAGCCCGGGGTTACACGGGACGTGACATGATCATCAAATTTGAAGGTTGTTATCATGGTCATTCAGACTCGCTTTTAGTTAAAGCAGGTTCTGGCATGCTGACTATGGGAGAACCAACATCTAAAGGTGTACCAGCCGATTTTGCCAAACATACGATTACTTTGCCATATAACGATATTGAGGCAGTTAAAGCTTGTTTTGCTAAATATGGTGATCAAATTGCAGGGGTTATTGTAGAACCTGTTGCAGGCAATATGAATCTTGTAAAACCTGTGAAAGGTTTCCTGGAAACGATTCGGGAGCAGTGTGATCAGTACAAATCTGTATTTATCATTGATGAAGTGATGACAGGTTTTCGTGTAGCACTCGGTGGTGCTCAGGCCTATTATGGGGTGAAACCAGATTTAACGACCTTAGGCAAAATTATCGGGGCAGGTCTACCCGTCGGTGCTTTTGGTGGTAAACGTGAAATTATGGAATGCATCGCGCCTTTAGGTGGTGTATATCAGGCTGGTACATTGTCTGGTAATCCATTGGCAATGCGTGCTGGTATCAAAATGTTTGAACATTTACGTGAGCCTGAGTTTTATAACAAACTTACTGCTCAACTTGAAAAATTACTGACTGGTTTACAGAAAGCCGCTGATGAAGCAGGAATCCCATTTACGACTAATCAGGCGGGTGGTTTATTCGGTATTTATTTCACCGATCAAACTGAAATCACCAGTTTTGACCATATTCTAAAATGTGATATTGAAGCGTTCAGAACATTCTTCCATGGTATGTTGGATCGCGGAGTAAATCTTGCACCATCAGCATTTGAGGCCGGGTTTATTTCTGCTGCGCATACTGATGTAGATATTGAATATACAATTCAGGCTGCAAGAGAAACATTTTCAGAAATGAGTAAGTAAATAATATTTTAATAGAATATATAAAACCCGTAGTTTAAATTGCGGGTTTTTTCATGTGAAAATAAAGGATGTCAGACAATGAAGATAAAGCATTATTTAACTCTGGCTGATGCAGAGTTTTTATTGGATAAAGCATATCAATATGCAGATGAACGTCATTTTAATGTCAGTATCGCAGTAGTAGATGAAACTGGAAATTTGCTCACTATGAAACGTATGGATGGTGCTTCTGCTATGACGGCAAATTTATGCATTGAAAAAGCCCGATGTTCTGCGATTAGCCGTAAACCCTCCAAGTTATTTGAAGATATTATCCGTAATGGGCAAATGGGTTTTTTAACCATGAATTCGTTTTCAGGGATGCTCGAGGGTGGAGAACCTGTTTTATATGAAGGACATCTGGTCGGTGCGATTGGTGTTTCAGGTGTAAAATCTTTTGAGGATGCTGAAATTGCGCAATATGCAATTCAGGAATTTTTAGCCCAAGTAAATCATTAAGCCATATGTTCTATATTTTTCCAAAGAAAATCGAATTTAACCCGAGTCAGACAAAATGGTCACTTCAATCGATCTCAAGTTTACTGCTGATTGTCGCTTTAGATGAAATAAGGCTTTTACCTGATTATGAGAAAAGTGCATTGTATGGACATATTCGACAATTGATCAAAAAAGCAAAAGCTTTGGAAATTCCTATTATTGAATTAAAAACATCAGAACCCCAAAATGCCATGGTGTTACTTGGACAATATTTATCTCCAGAGTCTCAGCTCGTCATGACAGGATTAGTCAATCCGCAGTTTAAGCAGATTATGCAGTATATGCGATCTGTGACGGATAAAATTTGTGTAGTTGAGGATGCAATTTTATTGCCTGGCCCTGAACAGCATATTCAGTGGATAAATACGATTTCTCAAGAGCATATTCATCATATAAATACGTATAATTTAACTCGGCTTTGGGCTTTAAGTGCACCAACTCACCTGATTATGTCAAGTAAAGGAATATTATTGGCCATTGCAGAACAGCTGGATATAGATGCTTTAGAAATCAATCCTGAAGTTAATTTACGTGAATATGGTCTGGATTCTGTGGCTATGGTGAGTTTAATTGGTCTATGGCGAGCGAATGGTGCAAATATTACTTATGAAGACCTTTTAGAAAACAACTCTTTGATTAAATTGTTTAATTTTTTAAAAATCACCTGAGTAGATATGTCTGTCTAAATGATCAGACTTTTAAATTAACGCGAGTTCGACGCAACTACATCTTTAACCTATTGAAAAGAAATGATCTTAGCAGGGTTTTGTTGAGTTTTTATCCAGTTTTGGATCAGCCACCAGCAACGTATTCAATAAGTCGCAGAAATAATACATTATAAAAGAAGTCCTGCCTCAAACAGTTGCGGATGACGTTTCCGTGTATCATATTTCATCAAGAATTTTATATCGAACTCAGGTTAAATTAATACTTTTTGTAGCCTATCTGATGAACAGAAAATTCAAATGAGGAAGATAAACAATATATTTTCCTTGTCATAATTACTGATTAATTTTTAAAAAATCCTGGTTTAAACCACGTCCAGTAATACTTTGACATGCTGCTCCTTGGGCAGTGGGTGCATGGGTTGGATAAATATTGTCTGGTGATATATAGACCTGTGAGGTTGCAACATAACCATCCTGAAAAGTTGCTTCAATATAATTGGCACTCCATCCTTGAGGTGGAGGAACCAGTGAAACATTGAGGTTATTTGTTGGTTGCAGGGTTGTAGGTGTATAACGTATTCCACAAGCGTATCGAAAATCTCGATCATCGGGGTTAATTGCAGTCCATTGAATCAATTTTATGGGACGTTCCGAAAATGCAATGGACAAGGATCGTGAAAAATACTGCTCATTTAAAGCTGGCAAGTTCTCATGATTTTGAAAACGTCTCATAAAAGTAATCAATGACTGCCCAGCAATATTGAGTATTCCATGATGATCAGAATTCGGTGCAACTCTCAATGATTTTTTTGCAGGTAAATCATTAAAATAGAATCTCATATTATCAGGAACATAAAAATCATCACCACTGGCATTGATGATATATTGGGTTATATTCAGACGAGTTTGATAAGGTGAGGCAAGATATTGAAATGGATCTTCAATTTTCATTAATTTGCTAAACTCGGGGGACTGGATCTGCTGATCAACTCTGGATTGATAATATGGATAAAATGCTATTGGCCAGTTTTTACCATAAGAAAGATATATGTGTTCCAGCCCTTTTTGAGTATTGAGTAAATTGAATACAAAAGGTACGACTGCCTCAACATCTGGATTCGACATTGCTGTTAACCATGCTGTCCAGCCACGCTTGGATGCGCCTGTCACCACAAATTTTTTGATTCCAAATGATTTTAATTCTTGCTTTGCCAGCCGGATTGCTTGGGAGACAGATGCAGCCATAGGAATATGTACAGGTAATAACTCATACTGAGCTGGATTTTTCATAAAGATATCCCAACTACGAGCTACACTATAATCTTCTCTGAGTGGTTGAGCATCATTTTCATAGACTAATGGTTGGTTTGGAATATCACTGATAGAGATTACAATGGAATCAGTTTGTGTTGCGATTGTTTGTAGGGTTGATAGATCATAGTCATTAGCAGGTTTATTGTTTTGATCAGAATCCTGATTGGTTCCATTATTGATCACAACAAGAGCATAGCTGTTTTTAGGATTTTGGGGAATATAGACCTCTACCTGATGTTTCCATTTTTTAGGATTGACCAATTCATTTGGTGACCAGTTTTGAGAGTTCAGTCCATATTTCTTTAAAGTAATATCGTTGGATAATGATTGTGTTTCTTTTAAGGTATAACTGAGAGGCTGTTTTGCCAAAGCTTGTGTATAGCAGGGGATGACATGGCTTAAATCAGAAATATTCTGATTACGGCATTGAATATACTGTTGATTATCCTGGGAGATTTCAGCAGGGTCATTTTCATTGCAGCCCATGAACAATACACATAGGGATATCAATAATATGTTATTTATTTTCATAATTCATTTTCCGTATATATTCGGGAAGATTCTTTTATAAAGAATAATTTTTTTTAGAAAAATTGAACAGTAAATTAAATAGATATTATATAAATGGTTCAAACTGGATTTCATTCAGCATGGTGCTTGGATTTTAGGAGAGATAAAAACTGATGCAAAGATCTATTTTCTTCATTTTATTTTAATGTTAAGAGTTATGA
>NZ_OOGT01000255.1 GCF_900323515.1 Acinetobacter stercoris
TAAAATGCTGAATTCCTGTTATTTTTGCTGCAGATATATATTTTAGAAAAACAGATTTATCTTTAATAAAGAGATCATCTTCAATAATAAAAAAGTGCTCAACATCCCGCTCCAATAAATATTTTATTGCTTTATTTTTTGAGCATCCCACACCTATATTGGATCCATTATTAATTAAGGGAATTGTTTTAAATAATATTGGATTTATCCATTCACCATCATTAATGATAATAATTTCATCAATCACATCCAATGCAAGACTTTCAACTAGCCTCTGTAAACTCTCTTGACGATTATAAGTTACAATACCAATACCAACCTTTTCTCCTAAAATCACTTATACACCTTTTTTCTTAAGCTTTTAATCAGGTTTAAAATCTTCTTTTGATTACCCATGTATCTCAAAAATGGGCTCGAAGAAATAAAGAAATTTGAACACATTGCCCAAAGAAATCTTGATTTACAATTTTGAGACCACCAAGAAATATATTGTTTCTGTAAGACTCTATAAGAATTATCTACCTTACCAGAACTCTTATGTAACAGCAGAAAATCAATCACATAAGCTTTCAATCCCAATCTACGAGCATTTTCACATAAATCTAAACCATATAGATGAAATCCGTGAAATATCGTTGTACAGGCAATATTATGTTTTCTGTTAATAATCAAAAAATTTTCATCCAGACTCATCACTTCATTTGGAATTTTTCCCTGTCTAATATTTGGTTGATCAGGTTCACTAATAACAATATGAGTTCTACCATTTTCATCTTTACCAGCATTACCAGCAATTGCCCAATCTGCTTGATTTTCATCCAAATCAGCAAGTATTTTTTGTAATTTCTCACATTTATCATGATGAAATAAAATATCCTGATGACAAAAAATCAGATACTCTCCATTCACATGCCTTAAAGCCTTGTTTATACCTTTATATGCATCAAAGGTATTTGAGTTTTTATTATCAAAATAAAAAAACTCTGCTAATTGTTCACTAAATCCCGCTGCTTTTGCTGATTCGACCATTTCAAGATATTCATCTGGACGTGTAACCAACGTGCAAAAACTAAATGTTTTAATGAATTTCTTTTCAGAATTCAAACAAGTATAAGCATCTAATCTTGAGTCTATATTCATATCTGTTTCTTAAAAAAGGGAGAAGCAATTTTATCTTTATCACTCACCAAAACTTCATCAACACCGTCTAATGGCCATTCAATCGCTAACGTTGGGTCATTCCAGACAATGGCATCTTCACTCTCTTTATTATAGTAATTGGTTGCTTTATACAAAAATTGAGTATTATCCTCTAATGCAATAAAACCATGTGCAAAGCCTGCTGGTATCCAGAACATATTTTTGTTTTCAGCGCTTAATTCTACTCCAACCCATTGTCCATAAGTCTTTGAGCCCTTACGCATATCAACAGCAACATCCCAAGCTTTGCCCTGTACTACCCTAACAAGTTTTCCCTGCGCATAAGGTTCTTTTTGAAAGTGTAAACCACGCAGTACACCCTTTTGCGAAAGTGAATGATTGTCCTGAACAAATTCAGGTACATCTAAACCCAGCTCCTGAAGTGCATTTGCAAATCGTTGTTGGTTAAAGCTTTCCATAAACCAACCACGATCATCACCAAAAACTGTTGGGTGAAGAATTAATAACCCTTCAATTTTGGTCTGTTCTACTTTCATTTTGCCTCATCCAATAATTTATAAAGATATTGCCCATATTCAGTTTTACTGAGTTTTTCAGCAGACTTCTGTAACTGATCCCGATTGATCCAGCCATGATGAAATCCTATTTCCTCTAAGCAGGCAACCTTTAAAGATTGACGTTTTTCAATGGTATATACAAACTGCCCTGCCTCTAATAAGGACTCATGCGTTCCTGTATCTAGCCACGCAAAACCACGTCCCAGTAACTCAACATTTAACGAACCATCTTTTAAATACGCATTATTAATATCTGTGATTTCGAGCTCACCGCGAGCAGATGGCTTAACCTGTTTTGCAAACTCAACCACACGGTTATCATAAAAATATAACCCCGTTACTGCATAGTTTGATTTTGGCTGTTTAGGTTTTTCTTCAATACTCAATACTTTCCCTGAAGTATCAAACTCAACAACACCAAAACGTTCTGGATCAGTTACATGGTAACCAAAAACAGTTGCGCCATATTCTCGGCTATTTGCAACTTCCAGCTGCTTACTAAAACTCTGACCATAATAGATATTGTCACCTAAAATCAGACAAACATCATCCTGACCAATAAACTCTTCTCCAATTAAAAACGCCTGAGCCAAACCATCTGGAGAGGGCTGTACTTTATAGCTCAGGGATATACCGAACTCGGTGCCATCCCCCAAAAGCTTTTCAAAATTTGGCAAATCTTCAGGTGTTGAAATAATCAGAATTTCTCGAATTCCAGCTAGCATTAAAACCGATAAAGGATAATAAATCATCGGTTTATCGTATATCGGTAATAATTGTTTAGACACACCTTTGGTAATAGGATGCAAACGTGTACCTGAACCACCTGCTAAAACTATACCCTTACGTTTTTTTTTCATTTATCAAGTAGCTCCGCAATTGTACGCTTTACACCTTGTTGCCAATCTGGCAGGTGTAAATCAAAAATTTTCTGAATTTTCTGGTTATTCAGTCTAGAGTTTAAAGGACGTCTGGCAGGAGTAGGATACTGTTCTGTAGGAATAGGACAGACCGATTTCAGTTTAAAATCTGCTCCTGATACTCGAGCTTGTTCAAAAACATAGTTCGCATAATCAAACCAGGATGTTTCTCCACTCGCTACCAGATGATAAATCCCCTTCTTGGTATCATCTTTTAATGTTTGCAAAACCGTTTGCACAGTAATATCCGCAATCAACTCTGCTGAAGTAGGTGCCCCAATCTGATCATTAATGATCGAAAGTTCTTCTTTCTGCTGTGCAAGATTCAGCATGGTTTTTAAAAAATTCTTACCTTTAGCAGCATATACCCATGACGTCCTGAAAATAAGGTAGTTGCAACCCGATACCTGAATCGCATGTTCCCCTAAAGCTTTTGTTTTTCCATAGACATTTAATGGATGAACCTCATCTGTTTCAACAAAAGCATCATTTCCATGACCATCAAACACATAATCCGTTGAGTAATGTACAAATAATGCACCTACTTCATGACAAGCCTGAGCAACAGATTTAACTGCTACATGATTCACTAAATCAGCTTGTAGTTTCTCTGTCTCTGCCAGATCAACAGCAGTAAAAGCTGAAGCATTCACAACAACATCTGGGGAAACTGCTAAAATAGTTTGATAAACCTCTTGGGGATGATTCATATCACCAGTTAATGCATTTATCTTATTACGATCTAAAGCAACAACTTCACCAAGAGGAGCTAATGCTCTTTGCAGCTCCCAGCCGACCTGACCATTTTTTCCAAGCAATAAAATTTTCATCATTAACCTTTGTATTGCTTGTCCAGCCAAGAATGGTATTCACCACTTTTAACGTGATCAACCCATTCTTGATGGTTTAAATACCATTCAACAGTTTTTTGAATTCCTGAGTTAAACGTCTCTATTGGTTTCCAGCCTAAATCTTTATAGATTTTCGAAGCATCTATTGCATACCTTAAATCATGCCCTGGACGATCTTTGACAAAAGTGATCAGATTTTCGTAAGGCTCATTATTAGCTTGCGGTTTCAGATTATCTAAAATTCGACAGATCGTTTTTACTACTTCAATATTCTGTTTTTCATTATGTCCACCGATATTATAGGTTTCCCCAACCTTACCTTCAGTTACGACTTTAAATAATGCACGTGCGTGATCTTCGACATAAAGCCAATCACGAATCTGTTCACCCTTACCATAAATTGGTAGAGCCTTACCATTTAAAGCATTTAAGATAACGAGCGGAATAAGTTTTTCTGGGAAATGATAAGGGCCATAATTATTTGAGCAGTTACTGACAATAGTAGGTAAACTATAAGTTCTATGCCACGCTCTTACCAAATGATCAGAACTTGCTTTACTTGCTGAATAAGGTGAACTAGGAGCATAAGGCGTTGTTTCGGTAAATAGATCCTCAGTCCCCTCCAAATCCCCATATACCTCATCCGTAGAAATATGATGAAAGCGAAATGCATTTCTGCGTTCGTCACCCAAACTGGCCCAGTATTTTCGGCTTGCTTCCAAAAGTTGATAAGTACCTACAATATTCGTTTCAATAAAGGTACCCGGTCCTAAAATTGAACGATCAACATGAGACTCTGCTGCCAGATGCATCACATAATCAGGCTGAAAATCTAAAAATAATTGATCAAGAGATTCCCTGTCACAAATATCTGTTTGAGAAAAAGAATAACGTTCATTATCAGCAATGCTACTGAGTGACTCTAGATTTCCCGCATACGTTAACTTATCTACATTTAATACTTGATGCTCAGTGTTTTGAATAATATGGCGAATAACAGCAGAACCAATAAAACCTGCTCCACCTGTGACAAGAAATTTCATAAATAAATTATTAACCCACTCTTTTATGCGCTAATTTTAGCACTGATTTTCACGATATCTACCACAATTTAATATAAATTTATAAATAAAACATCCCAAAAATCCAGCTAAGATACTGATATTATTTCAAGTATTCTAAAGGACCAGTCAAAGCATTCTATATAATATCCACAACATAAAATAGAATCATAAATTTAAATTATTTACTAAACACTGCTAATAAAAATTAAAACTAAGTCTTTATAAGTTATTTTTTTTTATGAAAAATTTTATATAATTCTCGGGCATGATT
>NZ_OOGT01000076.1 GCF_900323515.1 Acinetobacter stercoris
GTAATAATTAAGTGTGAAACTTGTCACATTTAATACCTAATGCATACTAAAAATTTAAATAGAAGTCATATTTTTGTCATATTAAGTCTATCTGTTACTTCAGCTCTTGCTGCGGATTTGGATCACCAACGGGCGAAGCTTGAGGCTGAGGCGATGACCCGCCAACAACAGCGCGATCAAACTTTAGAAAAACAAATTCAGCCCGATGCTCAGGTCAATTCAGGTTTGATGCAGACTTTGCAGAAAACGAAACAACTCCGATATCTAAAGTCCAGCAGTGAAACTCCGTGTTTTGAAATAAAGCAGGTAGAATTAAACGGGGATGAAGCTAAGCATTTCAGGTTTGCATTAAAGGCAATTACGCGGGGTGAACACCGGATTATTGGTCGATGTCTCGGGGTAAATGGCTTAAATCAGGCGATGGACCTAGTTCAAAATAAAATTATCAGTCGTGGCTATGTTACCACTCGTGTACTTTTGGAACCGCAAAATATTGCATCTGGAAAGGTCGTTTTGACTTTGATTCCTGGACGAGTGGATCAGGTTTCTTTTGGTGAGGGGACTTCGAAGCGAGCACATAAGTTTAATGCTTTACCCGTTTCGAAAGGGGATTTGTTGAATGTGCGGGATATTGAGCAAGGGTTAGAAAATTTTAAACGTGTGCCAACGGTAGAGTCTGATTTTAAAATTCAACCTTCGGTGAATAATTCAGCACCTGGTTATAGTGATCTCTTACTTGCCTGGCAACAATCCAAGCCTTATCGCTTGCATTTAGGTATTGATGATTCGGGGTCAGAAACAACAGGGAAATATCAGGGAACAGCTACTTTATCCCTGGATCATTTACTGACGTTAAATGATTTGTTCTATGTGAGTTATAACCATGATTTAGGTGGAGGTGACTCCGGGAAGCGTGGTACAGACGGGTATTATATTAGTTATAGCATCCCTTTTGGCTACTGGATGTTAAATACGAATTATAGCCGCTCTAACTATGACCAGAATGTTGCTGGTGATAGTAACCAAAGTTATAACTATAGTGGTGAAAGTAAGTTATTCAATATTGATTTATCACGTGTCATCTATCGTGACTCTCATCGAAAAACGTTTGCTTCTCTTGGTGTCTGGCATCGTGAGTCTCAAAATTATATCAATGATGTCGAAGTTGAAGTACAACGCCGGAAAACAGCTGGATGGAAAGTCAGTCTGGATCATACCGAGTATTTATCGAATGCAACTTTAAACGGCAATATTACTTATAAGCGTGGTACTGGTGCCTTTAATGCCATGCGTGCACCCGAAGAGCAGTTTGGTGAAGCTTTTTCTCGCGTAGGGATTTTGCAGGCGAATGCCAGTTTACAGGTTCCATTTAAAGTGGGGCAGCAAAATCTGCAATATCTTGCTGAATGGCGAATGCAGTCCAGTAATAAACCTCTTACACCACAAGACCGTTTTTCAATAGGTAACCGCTATACCGTACGTGGTTTTGATGGTGAGCAAACTTTGTTGGGTGATCAGGGATTTTTAGTCCGTAACGAGTTTAGTGGAACGATTCCAAAGCTTCCAGTGCAATGGTATGCCGGGGTCGATTATGGAGAGGTTGGTGGGCGTACCACCCGTTATCCAAATCCACTTTCTGGAACGAGTCTATTAGGTTCTGTTCTTGGTTTGCGTGGGCAAGTATTAAAATCTGTCAGCTATGATTTTTTTGTCGGAACTCCGCTTAAGAAACCAAAGGGCTTTGTCACGGATGATGTCACGACGGGCTTTAGCCTGAACTGGATGTATTAATTTAAATTTATTGTTATTGAGCTTTTAAAAAATTATAAAGAATTTAGGTGAGTTGTTATGAATAAGAATCGCTATAGAGTTATTTTTAGTCAGGCGCGTGGACTGTTTATTGCGGTTGCAGAAATTGTTAAAAGCCGGACTAAAGCAGCTGGGCAAAGTGCTGGTCCGGTTCTAGATGATGAATCATCTCAATTTACACCAAATTCTTATAAGAGATTAAATCCGCTTAATTTTGCAGTGATCAGTGTGTTAGGTGCAGTGGTCTATACGATGCCACTCAGTGGTATTGCCAACACTCAAATTATTGCAGACAAATCAGCTCCAAACTCACAGCAAGCAACGATTCTGAATAGTAGTAATGGGGTAACTCAGGTCAATATCCAGACGCCTAGTGCTGGTGGTGTGTCACGAAATACTTATAGCCAGTTTGATGTTGGGCAAAAAGGGGCAATTCTCAATAACTCTCGTAATAATGCCCAAACGCAGCTGGGTGGCTGGGTGCAAGGTAATCCATGGCTTGCAGGTGGTGAAGCTAAAGTCATTTTAAATGAAGTCAATAGTAGTAATCCGAGTCAGTTAAAAGGTTACCTGGAAGTTGCCGGGAAGTCTGCGCAGGTTGTGATTGCCAATCCATCGGGACTGGTCTGTGATGGCTGCGGTGTAATTAATGCCGATCGTTTTACACTGACCACAGGTCAGGCCGTCATGAATCAGGGTTATCTTGAGTCTTTTCGTGTACGTGATGGGCAGGTGACGATTGCGGGTAAGGGGCTGGATGGGAGTTTAACGCCTTATACGGATATTTATACGCGTGCCTTAAATGTCAATGCTGGGCTTTATGCCAATAATTTAAATGTCGTTTTAGGTCAAAATGACGTCAATATCAAAGACCAGGTTACGCCTCAAATAAATGCGGTCACTTCAGGTTCTGGTGATTCTAATAAACCGAATTTTGCGCTGGATGTCGGGCAATTGGGAGGGATGTATGCCGGAAAGATTTTCCTGGTCGGAAATGAACATGGATTGGGGGTGCGTAACGCTGGATCGATCAATGCCATGTCAAATCAACTGACGTTGAACAGTAATGGAGACCTGATCAATACAGGTAATATTATTGCCAATAAAGATCAAGTGCAGCTTAATGCACAAAATATTCAAAACACAGGTAATATCAGTAGTGCCACTTCTCGGGTGACTGTACAAAGCCAAAATCTGGATAATTCAGGCTTAATCAGTACAGCAGATGAATTGCATCTGCAAAATAAGAATGTAATGACCAATACGGGTAAGCTGAATGCTGCACGTATCGTATTGGATACAGATAGCTTAAAAAATAGTGGTTCAATTGAGCAAACCGGCTTGCAAGCATTCGATGTAAAAGCCGGTCAGATGACAAATATTGGCGGTAAAATAGGTATCCCTAAACCAACAGATACGGGTGAGACTGGAACCGGCGGAGGAACCACGACAGAACCGACAGTTCCTACTGATCCATCGCAAGATGGAGGAAGTTTAGGGGTTGTAACGACTGAGGATATCACCCCTAAAACTTATGACAAAGGTTACATCCATGTCAAAAACAATTTCAACAATGACAGTGGTGCAATTGTTGCCAATGGTGGTGTCGATCTCGATAGTAGCAATGGCTTAAATAATCAGGATGGTCAGCTTAATTTAGGTACGGTTAATATTAAAGGTGATGATTTTAATAATGATCGGGGTCAGTTGACTGTAAAGCAAGCAGATATCCAAACGCAACGGTTTAGCAATCAAGCAGGGCATTTGGCATCTAATCAGGCTTTAAAGATACAGGCAAATAGTGCTAATAATCAAAAAGGTAAGATCCAGTCAGTTGAGCAATTGGATATTAATATTGCCAATGAACTGAATAATGCTGAAGGTCAAATTGCTAGCCATGCCGATGTGAACGTGGTTGCATCGAATTTGAACAACACTTCAGGTGTGGTGTATTCAGAAGAACAAGGTGTGCAGGTTAATGCTTATCAAGCTATTGATAATACTGCAGGTTTGATTCAAGCAAAGACCAATCTAAATCTCAATAGTACCTCACTCAACAATACTTCTGGACAGATCATTGCTGATCAGATTACCCAAAAACATACATCAGTCAATAATACTGAAGGCTCAATCGTTGCTCATCAGGGTATCTATAGTAAAGTCGGAAAATTTGATAATAATCAGGGACAGATACAGGCGAAATCTGTTCAGTTAAATCATGATCAATTGAACAATAGCGGTAGTATCTATGCTGACCAAGATTTAACCTTTACAGGCCAAAATCTGCAAAACTCGGGTTCTTTAGCGGCTGGACAAAATCTAAGTCTGAATAGTTCAACGCTACAAAATGATCAAGAGGGATTAATTGCCGCAGGGTTGGATCGAGATGGAAAGCTCAGTGATTCGGGTAACTTGAGTATCCAGGTGGATCAAGCAGATCTACATGGTCAGACATTTGCAGGGAATAACTTAAATGTTAGCTCGAAAAATAATATTAATGCGAGTAATGGACAGCTTCAAGCCCAGAATGTGACTTTGCAAAGCAAGACAGGCAGTGTTTCAACTGAAGCGGCAACGGTCATTGCTAAAAATCAATTGTCTATTGATAGTCAGGATTTCATTAATAACCATAAAGGTCAGTTAAGTGCTCAAAATCTCTCGTTAAATGCTAAACAGCTGGATAATCGTCAAGGTCAGATCCAGCATATTGCTACTGATGATCTTAATTTAAACTTTGTCAAAGGCTTAAATAATCAGGATGGCACAATTCAAAGCAATGCCAATAATATTAATTTAACGACTACAACTTTGAACAATGAGTCAGGTAAATTGATTCATGCGGGTAAGCAAAAGCTTAATCTCCAATTAAATAGCCTACAAGGCAGCCAAGGACAAATTCTGAGTAATGGTGAATTGGAGTTAAATGCTGATCAAGTGGTGCTGGATGGTGCAACGACCTCTGCTGATCAGATCAATATCACTGCAAATAGCTTGAGTCATCAAAAGGGGCAATTGCTACAAAGTGGAACGATGTCTCCATTGGCTTTAGCGATTAAAAAAGAATTAAATAACCTTCAAGGTGTGATTGCAGGACAAAAAGGTTTAGATATTCAAGCAGGTGCAATCAATAACCAGTCCGGGCAATTGTTATCGGGTCAGGGCGATCTAAATTTTGGGGTTCTACAAGCATTAGATAATAGTCATGCTGGACAGATCGTTAGTGGTACGAAAACAAGTATTCAGGCAGGTTCTGTCAACAATAGTCAAAAAGGACAAATCTCGGCGATCGATTCATTAACGATTTCGAGTCTAAATGATATCAATAATGCTTCTGGGCAAATTGTTGCCAATCAAGATGTCTCAATCAAAGCCAATGGGCTGGACAATCATCTTGGGCAAATTGGAACCAGCCAAGGGAAGCTAGAGATTGATACAGGCTCTGGAATATTGAACAACAGCTCTGGATCAATTCAGGCTGAAAAAGATTTGATGGTTAAAGCAGGTAGTATCCAAAACCAGTCAGGTTTGATCAATAGCCAAAGTGCATTGGGTATTAACAGCGGAAAAGGTATCAATAATGATGCTGGGCAGATCATTGCCAAGCAAAATGTCAGATTAAACGGCCAGGGTTTAAGTAATAATGCAGGGACAATAGGTAGTATTGAAGGCAATATTAAACTTGATACAGGGGCGGGTGATTTAAGTAACCAATCTGGTAAGATCCAGTCTGCACAAGACTTGGCAATTAAGGCTCAACATATTGATAACCAGTCTGGGCTGATTTCTGCACAAAAACGTTTAGCATTGGATACACAAGGATTAAATAACAAAAAAGGTCAGATCCAAAGTGGTGACGTGATTAATATCACGGGACAAAATTTAAATAACCAGGGAGGGGCAATCCTGACCAATGCTGATTTGACTTTAAGTATTGATGGCATTCTGGATAACAGTCTAGAAGGAAAATTGTCAGGTAAAAATACCAAGATCAGCTCGGAATCAATAGATAATAGTGGTAAAGGTCAGATCAATGCCAAAGATAATTTAAGCATTACATCTCAACAGTCTATTAACAATCAAACAGGTGTAATGGCTGCCAATCAGGATGTACGAGTTCAAAGCCAGGGTCTGGATAATACCAGCGGGCAAATAGGGAGTGTACAGGGACAGCTGGATATTAATGCCGGGCAGGCTACATTACAAAATACTTCAGGTTCATTACAAGCTGGTGGTCTTTTAAATTTAAGTAGTCATGGTTTAACCAATGATTCGGGCAATATCGTCGCACTTGGTGACAGCACGATTTTAACTACTGGTGACTTGAGCAATCAATCTGGGCGAATTGCATCGAATGGTACATCCAGTATTACAACTGAAAACTTAAATAATCACGCAGGAAAAATTCAGTCTGGTGATCATGCCGATTTGACCTTGAACGTGAAAGGTGCATTGAACAGCAGTGCTGGTCAAATTCATGGTGGAAACAAGCTTAATATCCAAAGTACAACTTTAGATAATAGCCAGAAAGGTCAGATCTCTGCTCAAAATGCTTTGAATATCAAAACTACAGGGAAGATTAATAACCAAACGGGGCAAATCCTTTCGAATCAATCAGTGGATATTGGTAGTCAGGGTTTAGATAATGATCAGGGACAAATTGCGAGTATTCAGGATGGTTTAAAACTTGATGCAGGCAATCAAATCCTGTCCAATCGATCTGGGTTGTTACAGGCTAAAGCCGATTTAACTACAAAAGCTGTAGCTATTGACAATAGTTCTGGGCAAATTAGTTCTCAAGGCAAAATAGATTTAAGTAGCCAGCAGGCGATTATTAATCAAAAGGGACTCATTGTAGGTGAGCAAAGTGTTGATCTGGATGCTCAAGGTATAAATAATAATCAAGGTCAAATTGGTACTCAAGGCAATTTGACAGTCAATACTGGCAAACAGGCCCTGAAAAACCAGTCTGGTATTTTACAGTCCGGACAGGATTTGCAGGTTGTGACAGGAGGTCTGGATAACTCAGTTTCGGGTCAGATCAGTTCACAGGGCAGTTTGAATATACAAAGTATTGGTTTAATCAATAACAATACCGGGCTGATTGCTGCAAATCGTGATGCGATATTGAAAGGTCAAGGAATAGGTAACAGCCAGGGCAAGATCGGAAGTGTTGATGGTAGTCTGAGTTTAAATGCTGGCAATGGCTTATTGAATAATCAATCAGGTTCATTACAAGCAGCACAGTTGATTAAGATCAGTGCCAATGGGGTGAATAACCAGTCTGGACAAATCATTGGTTTAAAATCACTGGTGTTAGATAACCAGAATCAGCAGCTGAATAATCAGAAGGGAGTAATCAGTTCTGATCAAGTGGATATTTCATCTGGTCAGCTTAATAATGAGCAAGGTCTGATTCAGGCAAATAGTGGTATCAGCATAGATACTCATCACCAAGATTTGGTGAATGTGAACAGTGGTCAACAAGGGGGGATTTTAAGTCAGGGTAATGTGACTTTAAATAATGTTGCCAAACTGGACAATAGCCAAGGTTATGTGGCAAGTGGTAAAGCTCTGGAAATCAGTGCCAATCAGATTGAAAATAGTGCTGGTTTATTGACTGCTGGGGAAAATCTAAAAATACAAGGTATTGGGCAAAATCAGTTATTAAATAACCAGTCTGGACAAATCAGTTCAATGGGGAATATGCAACTGAATATTGAACAAATCCAAAATCAGGGCAAGCAAAATGCAGGTGATGCCAATAGTCAGATCATTGCCAGCAATCAATTGACGATCAACAGCAAACAGTTAGATAACCAGAACAGTCAAGGAGATGATGCGAATACTCAAGGCATTCATGCTGGAAGTCTTGATTTAACAGCAGATATGGTGAATAACCAGTCGGGTGAAATCCTAAGTCGCCAAGATGCAAACTTAAAAATATCACAACAACTCAACAATCAATCAGGTCGGATCAATAGTGTAAATGCCTTAAATATTCAGGGTGATGCTTTAGCGATTGATAATGCAAAAGGGCAATTGTTGGCAGGTTCGAATCTGGACATTAAGGCAAAATCCCTTGCAGGTGATGGTCAGGTTTTAAGTTTGGGTGATGCAGAAATTCAGCTCAAAGAGAGCTATCAACAAAGTGTTGATGGACAGTTACAAGCCAATAATAATTTAAGTTTAAGTACTGAAGCAGATATCATCAATGATGGCAAGATCAACGCTGGAAATAAGCTAGAACTGAAAGCTGCCAATATTAGCAATACCGCAGATGCGAGTATTGAGAGCCATGATACAAATCTGGTGGCTAAAGGTCAGATCAATAATACAGGTTTGATCAATGGTGATTACACCACATTAAAAGCGGATACCGTGAATAATATTGGTACAGGTCGAATCTATGGTACTGATGTTGCGATTGGTGCTGTGACGTTAAATAACCTTCCTGATGCCAGTGGTAAAGCACCAATCATTGCGTCACGTGGTGATATGAATCTGGGTGTGAAGGTTCTGAATAATCTTGCCAATACTGCTGACTATGCAAGTCAGGCGCAAATCTTTAGTGCAGGTGGTTTATATCTGGGTGGAGCATTGGATGACCAGCGCAAAGCGACTGGTCAGGCAGATGTGATTAATAATGAAAGTGCGACAATAGAATCATTAGGTGATATGCGGTTGTCTGCAAAGCAGATTAATAACATCAATAAACATTTTACGACAGAACTTGTTGAAATAAGCCGCCAGGATGGATTAATCAAGCATTTCCAGGGTGTTTGGGCAAACTTTGATGGTACTGTATTTAGACAAATGAATCCAGTGGAGGATTGGTCAAAATATACTTATAGTGAAATTATCTATGAAACAAAAACACTGGATTCTGCACCAGCACAAATCAAAGCGGGTGGGAATTTAACTCTAATCGGCGATGATATTCTAAATGACAAGAGTCAGATTTTTGCAGGTGGTGCGTTAACAGTTATAGGAAATGAAATAAAGTCTGACGAAACTAAAGGAGTTAGGCAAGTAATAAATTCTGGTACACAGCGTTTATTTCAGAAATTTGAGAAGGGTCAGACAAATCATTTTGAAATTTCAAGTGAAACAGAAATTGATTTAATGATTTCTCAAACGATTGATCATTATGCTTTAAATCAGGAAAACAAACCGATTGAAGATGTTTCCGGGTCTAAAGCTGCTGATGTGGTGATTGCACAGGATGCTAATGATGATATTAATGCTCTAAAAGCGATAGGTAATAACACCACAGTTAATCAGGATGGGTTGGCTAAAAATAAAGACTTGGGGATAGATGATTCAGGTTCAGTGCAAACTGATGTTAAAGTATCGAATCAGGATCAAGATAATCATCAAATTGACGAAAAAGATCATTCAATTCAAGTTCTTGATGCTGAAGAAAAACAGGGTATTAGTGCTGATCAGGCCAAAGGTAAGGCAACAGCGAATCAAACGATTGCACCTGACCAGACCGGGACGGGCGAAGAGTTTGAAATCCGGACGATTGATGGTCAGAAAGTCAAAGTTCCAAATAATGCTTTATATCGTGTCAGTGGTGATAAACAATCTAGTTATTTGGTTGAAACTGATCCTGCATTTACCAACTACAATCAATGGTTGTCTTCAGATTATATGTTGAAGGCGCTCGGGCTAGATCCTGCGATGCAACAAAAACGCATCGGTGATGGTTTTTATGAACAGCGTATGGTTCAGGATCAGATTGCGAACTTAACAGGCTATCGTTTCTTAGAGGGTTATGCGACTGATGAAGAACAATATAAAGCCTTGATGAATAATGGGGTCACCTACGCCAAGTTATATGGATTACAACCTGGGATAGCCCTTACAGCAGCACAAATTGCCCAATTGACCAGTGATATTGTCTGGCTGGTGGAAAAAGATGTCACATTGCCAGATGGCTCCGTGACCAGAGCTTTAGTTCCTCAAGTGTATGTCAAAGCGCGTGTTGGTGATCTAAAAGGTGATGGAACATTACTTGCAGGAAATAGTGTCAACTTTAAACTCGATGGTGATTTGATTAATAGTGCGACGATTGCTGGTCGCGAAGCAGTTCAGATTACTGCTGATAATGTCAATAATCTCAGCGGGCGTATTCAAGGTAATACTGTGGGTATTACTACACAGAATGATTTGAATAACATTGGTGGGCAAATCAAAGCCAACGATGCAATGGTACTTAATGTTGGCGGTAATTTAAATCTTACAACGACAACCAGAACATCTGAGAGTGAGATTGGTGGATTTAGTTCCAGTGTAACGGGGCTTGACCGTATTGCAGGATTATATGTTAGCAATGGCGTCACGGTTGATCCAGATAAAGCCACACTAGTTGTTGATGTGGCAGGGAATACGGTGCTCAAAGGTGCTGAAATCAGTAATAGCAGTGGTGCGACAGTTCTTGCTACAAAGGGCAATATTGATATTGGTACTGTTGAAACAGGCTATAAGCTTTCTAATACTCTAGATGCTCGAAATAGTTCAGTCAGTCAAAAAACGCAAGAGATTGGTAGTCAAATCAATAGCTCTGGCTCACTGCTGGTCAATGGTCAAAATATTAATATTAAAGGTTCTGGGCTAAACAGTGAACAAGGAACAACTCAGCTTGCTGCAACAGATCATTTAAATATAGAAGAAGGACGTCAAACGAGTCAGCTTGATAGTCAATGGCATAGCAAACATAAAGGAACACTCAGTAGTAAAACTGAAACTGGCTATTTACATGAGACAAGTGATGAAGCAATTGCAAGCACGGTCACTGGTAAGGATGTTTCGTTAAGTGGCAATAATATTGATATCCGTGGTAGTCAAGTTATCGCTGATAACACCACCCAAATTCAGGCAAAAGAAAACATCAATATCACGACAGCGGAAAATACCTATACAAATCAATATGAACAAACGGTTAAGAAATCAGGATTTACAGCAAGTTTATCGGATGGTGTGGCTAGTGTTGGTTATGGGAAATCAAGTTTAAATACCAAAGATGATGGACAGTCTACAACTTTAACGCAAAGTGTGATTGGCAGTAAAACGGGTGATACCACGATTATTGCTGGAAAAGATTTAACTGCCGAAGCTGCTATTTTAAGTTCGCGCAAGGATTTAAATTTACAAGGTGCCAATGTCAACTTAAATGCAGGCTATGAAAGCAATGAACAGTATTCAGAGGTGCATAGTAAAAACTCTGGCATTTCAGTGGGTATCACCTATTCACCAATTGCAGCAGCAGCTTCAAGCTATAAAAAGAATACAGAGAATGGACAGTTTAGCGATAGTGCTGTAGGGCAAGTGATGCAACAAGCCAATGCGATAGATAAAGCGTTTATGGCAGCTAAAACTCCGGTCGTACTCACTGCTGGCAGTCATAAATCAGATCAAACAAGTGATTCGTCAACCACACAGGCAGTTGTAACTCAAGCGAAGGCAGCAGGCAATCTGAATATTATTGCCACTGCGGGTAATATTAATAGCCAAGGTGCACAGCTTTCTGCTGAGGGAGATGCATTACTGCATGCCAAAGATACAATCAATTTAGCTTACGCAACTGATCATCAGGAACAAACGGCCAGTAGTAAACAAAGTGGTTTTAGTATAGATACTCGAGACTGGCTTGCACCAGCAGGGACTTATAACAATAAAGAAAAAGGTGCTGGGGAGGCAGATAAAGTCACAGGTACACAACTTTCAGTTGGTGGAAAAACCATACTACAAACAGAGCAAGGGGATATTAATATTCTGGGCAGTTCAGTTGCTTCACAAGGTGATGTCAATCTTAATGCTGCACGTGATATCAACATCAAGTCCACCCAAAACAGCCAAAGCCAAAGTGAAAGTAGCAAGTCAAGCGGAATTGGTAGTGCGCAAATCTCAGATACCGAGCAGTTCTATGGTTATATGAAAGGGGGCAGCCAAAGTAATAGTAATAGTATCGAACAACAACGTAGCCAAGTGGGCAGTTTAGAGGGCAATGTCAATATTCAAGCGGGCAATAACTATAACCAGCAAGTTGCAGATGTGATCGCCAATAAAGACATTAATATCACCGCGAAACAAATCAATGTGTTAGAAGATAAAAATACAGGATCAACTTCAAGTTCATCGGATGATTTAAAAATTGGTATTTTTAAACGAATTAGTTCGCCGATTTTAGATTTACTCGGTGCTGGAGACAAACTGGCTAACAATAGTCAGGCGGATGATAGAACTTTGGCATTACAAGCAATAGCTGTTGGTGCACAAGGCTATCAAAGCTATAGTGATATTAAAGGTGGCTCATTTGCAAAAGCTGAGGCTGGTATTGGTTTTAGTACCAGTAAGAGTAAACAAACCAGTAGCTATGCGACTTCACAACAAAATAGTATCAAAGCTGGTGGGAATGTTAATCTGACCAGTACCGAAGGTGATATTCATCTACAAAACACCCAAGTGAATGCAAAAGAGCAAATTAGTTTAGATGCTGCCAAAAATATTTTACTTGAGTCAGGGCAAAGTCAGGAAAAAGCAGACGGTAAAAATAGCAATACAGGCTTAAGTGCTGGCGTAGGGGCTTCGATAGGTGCAGAAACGGGTGTGTATATCTATGCCGAAGCAGGTTATGGCAAAGGCAGTAACCATCTTGATAGCAATACCCATAGTCAAACGACACTTGATGCAGACAAGGTTAGTCTAAAGAGTAAAGGAGACACGACTTTAGCAGGTGCGACAGCCACAGCCAATCGTATAGATGCTGATGTCGGTGGCAAGCTGAGTATTATCAGTCAGCAGGATAAAGTAGAACAAGATATTGATCAGGCTGGTATAGGGGGACGTGTACAAGCTTCATTAGGTTCGGCATGGCAAGCATCGGGTAATGTAAATCAATCCAATGCCAATGGTTCATTTAATGGAGTTAATGAACAATCAGGCTTATTTGCAGGAGATGGTGGCTACCATGTCAACGCCGATAGCGTTGATCTCAAAGGTGGCGCAATCGTTTCGACAGCGACGAAGGATAACAATGATTTAACAGCAAATAGTTTGACCTTTAGCAATATCGAGAATAAGAGCAGCTATGATGCAAGCACAGTGAGTTTGTCGGGAGGAACCAGTTTTAATAAGGATAAAGCTGGCTCAACAGATGGCAAAGCATCTAATCCGACCAATAACGATAACTGGCGCAATGCCACCAGTTTTAGCCCAAGCTTACCGCAACAGGAATCGGATAAGGACAGTAGTACCACCTATGCAACCTTGAGTGATGGCAATATCACGATAGGAGGTAAACAAACTACGGTTGAGCAGCTAGGTATTCATAGTGATGCAGCAACAGCTAACCAAAAACTGGATAGTTTACCGAACTTGCAAGACATACTGGATAATCAGAAATCAGTCGCGGATGCGACATCTACAATTGTGGCGGCGGTAAGGACGTATAGTCAGAATCAAGCCGAAGATGCAGCTAAACAGCGCGATAAATTAAAAGACCAAGCAATTAAAGATATGCAGGTTGAAGGAGGAGCAGATTGGGAAACTTATCAAAGTCTTAGTTCTGAAGCGGCTAAACAAGATTTTTTGGTAAAAAAAGATGCTAACTATGCAGATGCCTATAAAGATGCCCAAGCATGGGGTATAGGTGGAGATAAAAGTCGTGCCTTGAATGCAGTCACCACAGCAATTACAGGTGCATTAGGAGGTCAAACAGACTTACAGGTTGTAACCAATACTCTTGCTCCATATGCCTCACAGTTGATTGGTGACAACTTTGGTCATGGAGAAGATAAAAACCAAGCGGCTCAATTGGTTTCTCATGCCATACTCGGAGCAGTTTTAGCGTATGTGAATAACGGTAATCCAGCAGCAGGGGGGACAGCAGCTGTAGCATCTGAGGCAGCAGCAGAGTATTTAACTAATCAATATAAAGATGACCCCAAATATCAAAATGCTGCAGGAGAGTTTGAGGCAAATCGTTTACCAGAAGATATAAAATCAAGTATTCGAGACTTAACTTCAGCGATTGGTACTGTTGTTGGAGGAACAGTTGGAGACTCTACGTTTAATGCACAGATTGCAGGTGTGGTTGGGCAGAATGCGGTTGAAAGTAATACTTATGGGGTTTTTAATCCAGATAAAAAATCATTTAATAGTCAAAAAATGACTGAAACAGTTGCATCTTTGCAAAAATGTACCCACCTTCAATGCTATAACATGGTGTTGGGTAATAATGCAAAGGATGCAATGCAATATGCACCTAAGGAACTCACTCTTAGTGGAAGCAATTATAAAGAAGGACAAATAATTACAAATCCAAATGATGTTACAGGCTTGTTATATACAGTTGTCCGTGAAAATGGCGTACTCAAAGCAAAAATTTTACCCCTTAATTACCAAATTACGAATTCGATTAAAGAGTTATATGACTCTCGTACTATTGTAAAAGGTGGAGCATTAGCAGCACCGATTTCCAATTTAATTATTGGTCTTCATGATTCTGTATCAGGTCAATCATTACTGACAAATGAGCAGTTAAGTGCTGTAGATAGAGCTTTCGCCGCAATGGATGCAGCTGGAAGTTTCGGTATAGTCACAGGGGCTTTTTTACCAAAAGGATCAACAGTTATAAGAAATAATGGGATTGATCCTAAATTGGAGAGTGAAGCCAATTTTGCTGGACAGGTCTCTGTTAGACCAAAAGATGGTTATACACCAATTGGTACTAATCAAGTTAATACACCTTTAGGGAAACATTTAATTGATGCTACAGTTAATAAAAAATCCAAAGTAATCTCTGGAGGACATAATGCTGATAATTTCTATGAAATTTTGAATGCTAATGGTGGTAAGGTAGTGGGGCAACCAACACAAATATCAAACGGTATAATAGAGGTAAAATATCAATTGCCGAATGGGAAAGTCCAACCTAAAACAATTTATGATCCCAAGGTCTATAGTGATGCTCAGATGGCGAACATGGCTAATCAGGCTGCCGCAAAAGCGATTATTAACTACGGTGCGAGCGGTAAAACCAAACAAAATGTAGTGATAAACGGTGTCACTTTTAGAGTGCCAATTGATACTCGTAGTGGAGTGCCTCAAGTACCAACATCTTTTCCTGTTAATCCCAATTCAAAATAAATTGTGTCAACTAAGAGGATTTTGAATGAGCTTTACTTATAAAAGTGATTATTTTAGTTTTGAATATAATGATCCCCAAGCACCATTATTGTATTGTGTTTATGAAATGATAAATGGTGGTAAAGATTTAGAATACTACTTGCGCGGAACGATAGGCAAAGATCCGAGAGAACCTGTTGGAGGAGATCCTGGGTGGCAGTTATATTCTGAGGTTCAAAAGGATGGAAGAGAGTTATATTACGCATGGGTAGATGAAGAAATTATAGGAATTGAACCAAGTGAAGGATGGTATGATGAAAAAACAGTCAAGTTCTATATACGACAAGGTTTGGATAATGTTTTGAAAGAGCAGCCAAACAGAAAAATAGAAATTGAAAAAATATTCAAAAAGTACAATCTATAAGATTCTGATTCTGTAAATAAAACTGCGTAAATGCTTATTTTCCACAAAATGCTAAATATGCCACTGTAAAATGGGGAGTGAGGAGATAAGAGTCGAGCAGTGAATGCTGTTACGGTTGCAATTACAGGCGCACTTGGGGGACAAACAGATTTACAGGTTGTTGCAAATACTTTAGCACCGTATGCAGCTCAGCAAATAGGTGACAAGTTTGGTCATGGAGAAGATAAAAACCAAGCGGCTCAACTGGTTTCCCATGCGATACTTGGCGCGGTTTTAGCTTATGTGAATAACGGAAATCCAGCAGCAGGAGGAAGTGCAGCAGTGGCGAGTGAAGCTGCAGCGATTTACCTTACTAATCAATATAAAGATAAAAAAGAATATCAAAATGATAAGGGCGAGTTTATCCCGAATCTATTACCTGAGGATGTAAAAACACAAATACGGGATTTGACTGCTGCGATAGGCGCAGTAGTTGGCGGTACAGTAGGGGATTCAGCATTTAATGCTCAGATCGCTGGAGTGGTTGGGCAGAATGCGGTTGAGAATAATGTGGATTCTATTAAAGATTATCAGGATGCCAAAAAGAATTCTGACACGATGTATAAGAGTACCTGTGCAGCATTAGGTTTAAGTCCAAGTGACCCAGCATGTGGGCAATATATAAGAAAAGAAGGACTTGAAATTCTGAAAGGTACAGCGATGGTATTTATACCTACTGAACCTTATGAGCTACTTTCTCTTGGAAAAGGTGTTGCCGTAGTATTAAAGGGAACGAAGAAAGTCATAGCTGTATTTAAAGATGTTAAAGCTGCTGAGAATGCTGTTGAAAAAGCAAGGGCAAAATATGAAGCTAGCAAGAAAGTTAATGAATCTTCTGGTTTTAATAAGCTAAGTGAAAAGGCTGAAAAAATAAAAGCTTTTGAACAACTAAAAAAGCAAACTGATACTAAAGTTGCACAAACTCAAAGGAAGCACATTAAAGATGATGCACAACATACTCACGGTAGCTATTTTAATAATAGTCAAGAGGCTCAAAAAGTTTTAGATGCTTTTCATAATAGTGAAGCAAAATTAGTTGGATATAATAAACAAGGGCAAGCAATTGTTAAATATGATGAAATCAAGGGAACTTATTCAACAGTTAATAAGGAAGGTAAAGTTTTTGAAGCTCCTACTAATTATTTTATAATTAAAGGAGGCTTTGTTGCATAAATAAAAATAAAGATGAGTCAGTCTATCTTCCCGATATTTATGCAACAGCGACTGTTTGGGCTGTACCGAGTTGAGTAAATTTATTCAAAATATCGACTCTGATTTGCAAGTCGACTACCTGACGATTAAAGCATCGGCTAGACACCCCTTGTCCAAGCCGTTTAAATGCAAACATTTTGGCTTCTATTCGTGAACGTTGATGATAACCAATATCTCTTTTCCACTGCTTTCGTCCCTTGTTCCAACAGGCTTGTACTGCATGATTCCTTGCTCTGC
>NZ_OOGT01000180.1 GCF_900323515.1 Acinetobacter stercoris
ACTTTATGGGCTCGAATGAGCTGAATAAGTTATTTATATATTTTAATGAGGCATTCGATGCTAACGCTAAAAAAACTTTCATTAGCAGTAATTGTTCAAACTGCGCTTATCTCCTCTGCATTTGCAAGTGAGCAAAGCGAATCTAAGGGGTTCGTTGAAGACGCTGAGGGTTCTGTTTTATTCCGTACTGGTTACCTTACACGCGACAAAAAAAATGGCACACCAGATACTAGCTCATTCGCACAAACGGCGATGCTTAATCTTGAGTCTGGTTTTACCCAAGGTCCTGTCGGCTTTGGTGTAGGTATCATCGGGGATGCATCATTCAAAATCGGCGATAATAAAAATGCTGGAAATGGCATGATCCCTCGTGAAACCCTTAATGGTAAGAAAGGTAAAGGGGACACATACGATACATGGACACGTGGTGGTGGTATTGTCAAAGCCCGTGTTTCGAATACCACTGTACGCTATGGTACACACATTTTAGATATTCCTGTATTGGCAAGTAATACAGCTCGTCTAGTTCCTGAATATTTTGAAGGTACTTTGTTAACCAGCCATGAAATCAAAAATTTAGAAATAATTGGTGGTAAGTTCACCAAGGACTCTTACTCAGATCAGATTGACACTGATGGACGTCATCTTCGTAGTGCATGGGTTTGGGGTGCAAAATATAAATTTAACGATCAGTTGACCGGATCTTATTATGGTACGGATATCAAGGATAAGCTTGACCGTCACTATATCAATGCCAATTATAAGTTTCCTCTAGCAAATAAAGATTCTTTAACATTCGACTTTAGTGGTTATCGTACAGAATTTGATGCAAATGCTAGCACTTATTCTGCAACTGTCCCTGATGGTCAGGACCGCACTAATAATATCTGGGCATTATCAGGAACTTATAATAGAGGTCCACATACCGTAATGTTGGCTTACCAACAAAACACAGGTAATGTTGGTTATGACTATGGTGAAAATGCTGATGGTGCACAAAGTATCTATTTACCAAACTCATATCTTTCAGACTTCATTGGAAACCATGAAAAGTCTACACAAATTCAATATAACCTTGATTTAGGTGCATTTGGTGTACCTGGTTTGAACTGGACTAGTGCATTTGTATATGGTTGGGACATTAAAGTTGCAAACCCTGATGACCGTACCAAACTAATTTCAGACAATGCTACTGAACGTGAGTTCTTTAACCAGTTGAAATATACTGTTCAAAGTGGTTTTGCCAAGGATGTAAGCCTACGTGTACGTAATTCTTATTATCGTGCAAGTGCAGCTTATCAGACTAATGCTTACATCGGTGATACTAACGAATGGCGTGTCTTCCTTGATATCCCAGTGAAACTCTTTTAATCATTAAAAATAATTTTTTATATCCATAAAAAACCTGCATTGATTGCAGGTTTTTTATGGGGCAGAATTTGTAACGACTATCTTTTGTTCATTTTGGAAAATATTTTATGATAAAGAAAAATCAACTGCTGCTTTAGCATGTATTGCTGTCGTATCAAAAACTGGAACGGAAAATTTTATATCTCCAATTAACATACAAATTTCGGTACAACCAAGGATAATTCCTTCTACACCTGAAGAAATCAACTTATCTACAATCTGTGCATACTTTTGCTGAGACTGTTTCTTTATTACCCCTAAACATAGTTCATTATAAATCACATCATGGACAACTTTTCTGTCATCCGGGTCTGGAACCACTACTTCTATACCCTGATTTTCCAGTCTTGATGTATAGAAATCTTGCTCCATCGTAAAAGCAGTTCCAAGCAAACCCACTTTTTTATATTTTTACTCAATATTTCTTTTGCTGTTGCATCAGCGATATGAATAAATGGAATAGAAATTGAACACTCAATATAAGAGGCAACCTTATGCATGGTATTTGTACAAAGCAGGATACCATCTGCCCCGCCTTTTTCCAGCTGAACAGCTTTCTCTTGTAAATAAAGTCCAGCCTCATGCCATAAGCCTTTATATTGTAGTTCTTCTATTTCAGCAAAATCTACACTGATCAAGATCACTTTTGCTGAATGCAGTTGACCCAGCTTATTTTGAGTTATTTTATTGATTTGCTGATAATACAAATCTGTAGACTCCCAACTCATCCCACCCAATAAACCAATTGTTTTCAATTTTATAAACCTTATGATCTGGAATGACTTAATAAAACGATATAGTTTAAAAAGTATCTAGAATAAAATTGCTCTATTTACTCTATTTTATATACTGATTTTTATACACATAAATTTAATTCAAAAAATTACATCTAAAGTAATCAACTAACCGTCTCTTAAAGTCCCTTTTTTAATTATCTAAACTATTCACCTATATTTCCCATAAAAAAACCTGCATTTTGATGCAGGTTTTTTCTTAGAATACAGACTCTAAATTATTTTTTGGCAGCTTCAATTGCTTTAACAACTTCAGCTTTAGCCACATCAGCACCTTCCCAACCAGCAAGTTTTACCCACTTACCAGGTTCTAAGTCTTTGTAATGTGCAAAGAAATGTTCAATTTGGCTGATTAATAATGCAGGAAGATCTGTATATTCCTGAACATCTTTATAAAGTGGAGTCAGTTTTTCGTGTGGAACTGCTACAAGTTTAGCATCAATACCACCATCATCTTCCATGTTCAATTTACCTACAGGACGGCAACGAATCACTGAACCTGGCTCAACTGGATAAGGTGTTACTACCAATACATCAAGTGGATCACCATCTTCAGATAAAGTATTTGGTACATAACCATAGTTTGCTGGATAGAACATCGCTGTAGCCATAAAACGGTCTACAAATAAAGCATCAGAATCTTTATCTACTTCGTATTTGATTGGTGCTGCATTTGCAGGAATTTCGATAACAACATAAATATCGTTTGGTGCATCTTTACCCGCAGGAATATTACTGTAGCTCATATGGTACTCTTAACAGTTAATCTTGTTTAAATCTTGGCGATTATAACGCTTAAAATCGCAAATACAGTGAAATTATACAATTTGCACGATAAAAATGGCTATGACTCAAATAAAAGTTAAATCATTCTTATGATTAACAACAGCAGGAAAATTGGACAAAGCATGGACAAAAGCCAGATAATTGATCTTAAGGTTGACCAATTAGCCAAATAACAGATTCCATAAATAATTCGTAAAATAATATAGGCAAGACCAAATGTCATGATTAGAGTTTGATCGATCACCATATATTCAGCCATTAACACAGCAGCGAGAAATAAAGGTAAACTTTCAAAACTGTTTTGCTGTGCAGCATTAGCACGAGCTGCCAAACCTGTCGATTTTGCTAAAAATTCACGTGGATTCTGATTATCTTTTATTTTAAATCCGCCTGCTATTTTCGCAATAATTGTAAAAATATAAGGTAATAGGCAAGCTGCTAAAATGAGATAGATAATGCCACTAATCTCTTGCATGAATTTTATTCTCAGGAATTTGACAGATGCCCTATCATAGCATGGTGTAACCTTGATATTTTTTGTTAAATAGTATGTTTTTACAATTTGTAAAATGGAGCAAGTATGACTAATCCTGATCAGAAACAATTGCTTGATGTTTTAGAAAAGCACCAACAACATCAGCAAAAACTTGATCGAGTTTTTAAAATCGTCATTCCTATTGTTTCATTTTTGCTCTGTGTTATATGTGCCAATATGAACTGGCAGTCAACGCTTGGTACATTTATCATGCTCTGGATTGCATTTTATGCTGTAGGAATTAAGCGTTTGAATGTCTGGTTATGGGCTTTTATCATTGTACTTTATTGTCTGGTCGATATCTATTTTAGCTACGGCACCATTTCAAGTAAGGCCTTAGGTCGCCAGATGGGAACCATGCTGACTTTTGTCATAATTTTTGGATTTGGACGTCCATATATTGACCGCTGGTTATTAAAATAGTTTTTACTTTTCTTAAAGAAATAATGCCTGACTATTATTAATAAAATCTCTTAAACACTTGATTGACCTAGTCCCTCTTTTAAAAGAGGGACTAGGATCGAATTTAAAGAAACTTAACAGGGTTATACTGTTTATGAAAAAGAGTTTTTTCAGTGATTAAAAGATTAATTGGTTTTACGCAAGTCTTTACGTAAAATTTTTCCAACATTCGATTTTGGTAATTCATCCATAAACTCAACATAACGAGGACGCTTGTAACCTGTTAAATTTGCTTTTGCGAATGCCAAAACTTCTTCGGTAGTCAATGATGGGTCTTTTTTCACAACAAATAGTTTAGGCACTTCACCTGACTTTTCATCAGGTACACCAATCGCTGCAACTTCCAGAATCTTAGGATTACCCGCCATTACTTCTTCAATTTCAGAAGGGTAAACATTAAAACCCGAAACTAGAATCATGTCTTTTTTACGGTCAACAATCTTGGTATATCCGCGCTCATCCATCACACCGATATCACCTGTACGGAAGAACCCATTGGTCATAACTTTCTCAGTTTCATCAGGTCGATTCCAATAACCTTTCATCACCTGAGGACCACGAATTGAGATTTCACCCTGCTCACCAATCGGCACTTCATTACCATCATCATCGAGAATTGCAACATCAGTCGATGGAAGTGGAATACCAATCGTACCACTGAAAGCTTCAGATGCAGGAGGATTTGCTGTTGCAACAGGTGAGGTTTCTGATAAACCATAACCTTCAATAATGGTTGTACCTGTGATTTTTTTCCATGCTTCTGCAGTTGATGGTAATACAGCCATACCACCGCCCATCGCCATTTTAAGTTTGCTGTGGTCAAGCTGTTTAAAATCTTCATTATGCACAAGTGCATTAAATAAAGTATTTACAGCCGGGAAGAATGCAGGTGGATGATTTTTCAAATCTTTAATCACTGAAGGTAGGTCACGAGGATTGGCAATCAAAACATTGGCCTCACCCTTATACATGCCATAAAGTGCGCAAACCATGAATGCAAAAATGTGATATAGCGGCAATGCACAGATGATTCGATCATCTTTACTACCATCTTGATCACCAAATTTGCTCTGGAAAATACCATCACACTGTAGCAGGTTAGCAACCAGGTTACGGTGCGTCAGTTCAGCACCTTTTGCAACACCAGTAGTACCACCTGTATATTGAAGGACAGCCGTATCACTGAGTGTTAAATTTGGACGTTTGTAGTTACTTGCACTAACTTTGCCCATTGCTGCATTAAATTTAACATGACCAGGAATATCCCAGGCAGGAATCTGTTTACGTACTTTACGTAAAACAAAATTCACCAATGTACCTTTTAGGGTTCCAAGCATATCACCCACAGAAGCAACAACCACATGCTTCACAGGAGTTTTGCCTAAAATTGATTGATAAACTGATGCAAAATTTTCAATGATCACAAGCACTTCTACACCAGCATCATTAAGCTGGTGTTCTAGTTCACGCGCAGTATAAAGTGGATTGACATTGACCAGTACCAGACCCGCACGAAACACCCCTAAAGCAACTACAGGATATTGGAAAACGTTTGGCATCATCACTGCAACGCGTGTTCCCTTGGCTAGTCCCAAACTTTGTAAATAAGCTGCAAATTTACGGCTTGCTTCATCAAGTTCGTCAAAAGACATGGTTTTATCCATAAAGATAAAAGCGTCACGTGATCCGAATTTTTGGAAATTTCTTTCAAAAATATCTACAAGAGAGGTATTTTCTGGTGGCAATTCAATTGTTTCAGGAATTCCAGTCTTTTGGTACTCTGCAAACCAGATCTTTTCCATAATGCCATATTCTCCAATCAGTAATCCTTAGTTTTAAACTGTTTTTCTCAATATCAAGCATATTTTTTGGCTTCTTAAGTGCTCAATATTGCATCCATTTTCACGAACACATGTCATATATAACGTATTTCGATCAATGGATGCTAGTCTTATCTCTGAATGCACAGTTTATTTGCTTTTTGATAACCTCGTGGTAAGAGTTGACCTTTCGATGCACGCTTACCAATGTACTTTTGCAGATCATCACCTTTTAATTTTAGCTGTTGCTGCCCTGCAAACACTTGAATTATTTCATTTAAATTCAATGTTAGCACGGACTGAAGCTGATCATCACCTTCAAGTTGTATCAACTTATTTCCTTTACCTTTGTTTAGAATTGGCAATTCTGACAAATCAATAATCAATAAACGTCCAGAGCTACTCAATGCAGCAACATGGGTTGCATCGTCTATCATCTGCAAAGGCAGTGCCTTGGCATCATTTGGAACAGTCAGGAATGATTTCCCTGCTTTAGCACTGGTATCCAAATGTTTCGCATGTGTCTTGAAGCCATATCCTTTAGTACTCAATGCTAAAATTTCTTTTTCATCATCAGCCACAAGTACCTGTATAAACCCGACACCGTTGGCAGGAGATAATTTAGAACTCAATGGTTCACCCAAGCCCCTTGCAGATGGCAAACTATTGATTGCTAGTGCATAGCTTCGACCTGTTTCATCAAGCACATAAACCCGTTGGTTTGATTTACCTTGTGCAGAACTTAAATATTGATCCCCGGCACGGAAATTTAAGTTCTCGGCATCAACATCATGTCCTTTGGCAGAACGTATCCAGCCTGCTTCAGAAAGCACTACAGTTACAGGCTCTGCTGGCATCAGATCCTGCTCACTAATTGCTGATGCTTCTGCCCGCATGACAATTGGAGAGCGTCGATCATCACCGAACTTCTTCGCATCTTCTTTTAATTCAGAAATAATCAGATTTTTCAATGACTCCGGATTTGCCAGTTGTTCACGAATCACTGCAGCTTTTGCTTCAAGTTCTTCCTGTTCACGGCGAATTTCCATTTCTTCAAGTTTTGCCAAATGACGTAGCTTGAGCTCTAAAATAGCTTCAGCCTGTATCTCATCAATATTAAAATGAGACATCAATACAGGTTTTGGCTGATCTTCCTCACGAATAATCCTGATTACAGTATCAATATCCAGATATGCAATGAGTAAACCTGCAAGAATATGCAAACGCTTCTCTATCTTACTTAAATGATATTGCAGACGGCGTGTGACAGTATCTTTACGAATTTCAATCCATTCTAATAAAATTCTTCGAATAGACTTGACTTGAGGACGTCCATCTGCCCCGATCATATTCATATTGACGCGGTAGCTAGATTCCAGATCGGTCGTTGCAAAGAGATGACTCATGACCGCATCTGCATCAATACGATTAGATCTCAGGACAATAACCAGACGCGTTGGATTTTGATGATCTGATTCATCACGGACGTCAGTCACCAGAGGCAATTTTTTCGCCTGCATCTGATCCGCAATCTGGGTAATAATTTTCGAACCAGAAACCTGATAAGGTAGCTCAGTAATCACGATTTCATTTTTATCAACCGTATATACGGCACGACTCCTGTAACTACCACGACCTGTTGTCTGAATTTTCAATAATTCGTCCGCAGGGGTCACTATCTCTGCTTTGGTAGGTAAATCTGGACCAGGTATATATTCGGCAACTTTTTCATCTGTCAAATTCGGATTGCGGATCAGTGCAATCGTACCTTTCACCACTTCACGCAAGTTATGCGGAGGAATATCTGTTGCCATCCCGACAGCAATACCTGTCGTGCCATTGAGTAAAATATTCGGGACTCGGGCAGGTAAAGTCACTGGCTCTTTTAGAGAGCCATCAAAGTTATCTTGCCAATCAACAGTACCTTGCCCAAGTTCAGACAGCAAAAGATCACTATAAGGCGATAGCTTGGCTTCGGTATAGCGCATTGCTGCAAAGGATTTAGGATCATCAGGAGACCCCCAGTTACCTTGTCCTTCAATAAAAGGATAGCGATAACTAAATGGCTGTGCCATGAGTACCATTGCTTCATAACATGCAGAATCACCATGAGGATGGTATTTACCGAGAACGTCCCCTACAGTACGTGCAGATTTTTTCGGCTTTCCACTTGGTTTTAACCCAAGCTCACTCATCGCATAAACAATACGGCGTTGAACAGGTTTTAATCCATCACTAATATGAGGAAGTGCCCGGTCCATAATCACGTACATGGCGTAATTGAGATAAGCTTGTTCTGTAAATTCTGCTACGGAACGGTTTTCTGTCGCATGATGCGCAAGGCTTGTCATAACAACTGTTAATCCTAATAAATCGTTTTAATGTATAGAAGCAGCTTAAGCTTCTTTGTTCTTATGCTAAGACGCAAGCAAAAGTGATACAAGAGGTTACCCAGCAACTCTGCGATAAATTGCATCTATGATTAGTCTACTGACGTAAAACTATCCATTTTCATTGAAATGATCAACTTATAATTATCTTTTTTTAGATGATAAAAATCTTAAAAAGAAAATGGCAGGTAAAATACATCCAGTTCAATACAATCAAACCTGATGATAAAAGCAACCTCAAATCACAGGAACAAATTGTACAAAAGAATATCCTTATTTGACCAATTATCTTTTTCCTACTTTATCTTGATCAAAAATAAATCTTGCTATTTTTAGTTGTAAAGTCAGTATTTCATCAACTCACATATTATATATGTTGCAATACCCTTATATTAAT
>NZ_OOGT01000223.1 GCF_900323515.1 Acinetobacter stercoris
GATAAACAATTTTCAAAAACTGAGTAAATAAAATTTTAATTACTTCCTTGAGGAAACATCTAAACTTTCTGAGAGTATTTTAAAGCCAAAATGTAAAAATAATTCAAGCCCGAACTAATTGTTGATTGATTCGGGCTGATTATTCTATAAGACATTAATGCTATGTGAATTATTCTCGTTCACCATTTATCAAACGGGATAATTTCAATGGATTTGATTGCTTAATAGCATCAGGCAATAGATCATCCGGGAAGTTTTGATAACATACAGGTCTTAAAAAACGGAAAATCGCTGCTGTTCCAACAGATGTTGTTCTTGCATCCGAGGTTGAAGGATATGGACCGCCATGAACCATTGCATCACAAACCTCAACGCCAGTTGGCCAACTATTAATCAGGATACGCCCAACCTTACGCTCTAAAACTGCTAATAGACGTTGTGCATCTTCCATATCATTTTGATCCATATGTAGGGTTGCAGTTAATTGACCTTCGAGTTGCTCTATAACCAGCTTTGCCTCATCCATGTTTTTACATTCGATAATGATTGATGCAGAACCAAACATTTCACTTTGCAATAGTTCATTATTTAAGAAATCAATTGCATCTACACTAAAGAGGTGTGTTTGGCATTGGTTTTGATCCGGACTAACAAGTCCCTTTGCTAATAGAGAAACCTTATTTTGTTGTTCAATCGTGTTTACACTTTTTAAAAATGCTTGAAAAATACCCGGTGTAAGCATGGTCTGGGACATACTTTGTTGTACTGCTTCTGTAGCTGACTTTTTGAAAATATCGAGCGCTGGACTTTTTATCGCAATAACTAAACCAGGATTGGTACAGAATTGACCCGCACCTTGAGTCAATGAATGAACAAAAGCCTGTCCTAAAGTATCCGGATTATTTTCAAGCATCGAAGGTAACAAAACGACAGGATTGATAGAACTCATTTCAGCATAAACAGGGATTGGCTCAGAACGATTCTGGGCAATTTTCATTAATGCAGTACCGCCATTACGGGATCCTGTAAATCCAACAGCTTTAATATACGGATGTTCAACCAGTGTCGAGCCGATAATATTCCCTGCACCATAGAGTAATGAAAAAACTCCTTCGGGAAGATTACACTGTTTAACTGCCTGCTGGATCGCTTTCCCTACCAATTCACTTGTTCCCGGATGCGCACTATGTGCTTTAACTACAACAGGGCATCCTGCTGCGAGTGCAGATGCTGTGTCGCCACCAGCAACAGAAAATGCAAGTGGGAAATTACTTGCACCGAATACCGCTACAGGTCCAAGAGCTATGTGTTGTTGACGTAAATCAAAACGTGGCACAGGTTGACGATTGGGTAATGCTTCATCAACTCTGATATCTAGCCATTCACCCGCGCGAATGGTTTTTGCAAATAATCTAAGTTGACCGCAAGTTCGACCTCGTTCACCTTCTAAACGGGCACGGGTTAAACCTGATTCATCCATTGCTCTTTGAATGAGGAGGTCACCAATATTTTCGATATTTTCAGCAATGGTTTCTAAAAAAATGGCACGTTCTTCAACGCTTTTATTACGGTATATATCAAAAGCTTGCCAGGCAAGAGTACATGCCTGATTGACATGTTCTTGGGTTCCACCTAAATAAGCAGGATCTAATGTCTGATTATTTGCTGGATTGATTGCATAAATAGCTTGATTAATACCTTTGACATTGTTTTGCCCAATGAGCATTTCACCTGAGAGGTTCATACGAAATCCTTTAAGTGTGAGAAGAAATGCTTTCTTCTAAATCTATTTTGAAATGGGTTTAATTAAAGTAAAGACAAAAGAGGCTAAGTAAACTTAGCCTTTTAGGTTGATATCAAGTCATGGGTTTTATAGTTCAGATGACCAGTTACGATACCAGTTACGGAATAATTCATATTGTGTTTCAACGTAGTTGCGCTGGGAGTCGCTTAATACATCAGTTTCATTGAAATGCAATTGGTATTCTTTGTCGCCGTTTAGAACCATTAAATATTTGTAATAAAGAACCAGATCAGTACCTTCATCGAATGATGAGAGAACGCCTAGCGCTTCTTCCAGTTCTTGGGCTAAACGACGAGCTTTTGCATCACCAGTCGTTGCTTTTTTACACAGTTCAACTAAGTGCAGGATTTCTTTAGGTAGTGCATTACCAATGCCTGTGATTGCCCCTGTTGCATTGCAGTTGACGAAACCATGATATACGTGTGTATCAACACCTGCCATCAAGGTAACATTTTCATCTTTTGACGTAATAAACTCTGCTGCATAACGCATATCTGCCGCGCCACCAAATTCTTTAAAGCCGATAAGGTTTGGATATTGGTTACGTAGCTCAAAAAACAAATCTGCACGAGTTGCAAAACCATAATGTGGGCTATTGTAAATTACAGCAGGAATGTTTGGAGCCGCCTCTAAGATCGCAGAAAAATGTGCTTTTTGCGCGGTTACAGATGTGCCGCGAGAGAGCACACGAGGGATGACCATGAGTCCTTGGGCACCAACTTTTTGGGCATGTGCTGCATGCGATACAGCTTCTTTACTGTTTACAGCACCAGTACCAACAATGGTCGGGATTTTTGCGGCAACCAGACGAGCAACACCTTCTTGGCGTTCAGCTTCTGTTAATAAAGGCCAATCTCCCATAGAACCACAGTAAACAACTGCACTCATACCTGCATCAATGAGTTCTCGTCCTTTTTTGACTAAAGCATCGAAATCCGGTTTGCGTTCAGCAGTACAAGGTGTCATTAACGCCGGAATACATCCTGTAAAGATATTACTCATAATTGTTCCTCAGTTATAAATTTAGCTCAGTGTCTAGCTAGGCTGTTGATCTCTTACACACCGAAGCGGTAATGGTTTTAATAGATCACAATATTTCTTAATTATTATATCGTATACGATATACAATAAAAATAAAAGTCTTAAAATATAAATTTGTCAAAATTAAAAAAGGGGTGGGGCGAGTGTTAATTTTTGAGAATAATGGATAGATAGCTGTAGTTCACTTAGATAACTTTACGTCATGATGTTTTTAATAAAATTATATTTATTAATATCTTATTTATGCTGGAAATACATTTAAGTTGTATGGTCTATACTGTTAAAGCATAGACCAACAAAAAAATTAAACCAGATTTTGATCTATGCCTGTCATGTTCTTATTAATATTGTCTTGTAAAATATCAAATAGCAGTTGTTGGGCTTCATCTGTCGCCCATGCGATGTGACCTGTAATAAGTACATTGGGGTGTTGAATATTCAAGAGGGGATGGTTTGCTGCGGGAGGCTCTTGAGTTAGAACGTCAGTTGCAAAACCTGAAATTAAATGATTTTCTAAAGCCAAGACCAGATCTTGGTCATTGACCAAACCACCACGCCCTAAGTTAATCAAAACACTGGTCTTTTTCATTTGTTTCAAAACAGCTAAATTAATCAGATTTTGAGTCTGTTCATTGAGTGTGCAGTGTAAAGATAATATATCCGCTTGTTGTATTGCCTCATTGAAAGGAATGTAACCCTCTCGACAATGTTGGGCATTTTTCCTTTCACTAAAGATTACCCTCATACCAAATGCTTTAGCTTTTTCTGCAAGAGATAAACCAATATTGCCCTTGCCGATAATGGTCAAGGTTTTATTTTTCAGTTGTTTCATGGGCGCAGCAAGGCAAAAAGCTGTCTGTCTAGATGACCATACACCTTGTTCAATCACATTGATTTGTTGTTTAAAATTCTTGATTAAATTAATCATGAATGTAAATGCATGTTCAGCAACGGCATCTGTCGCTTGCCCTCGAATATTACAGACTTTTACCCCGTGTTTTTTTAACAAGGGTAAATTTATGTGATTAAAGCCAGTTGAGCAAAGTGCGACCAGTTTTAGATTCGGGTTATTTTGTAAAATCTGTTCATCTATATTTAAGTCACTGAGAATGATTACGTCTTGATCATGTACTTTTTCATAAAACTGTTTCTGATCAAGTTGTTGATATTCAGTATATTCATGTGGAAAATCAAAGTTGAACTTTTGATTTAACAGGACATATTTTTCAGTACAGGTGATTTTCACAGTGCTTACCTTGTATTTTATAGAAAATGTATAATTCATTTAAAAATAAGTCGTTAAACATTATTTACTTTATTCGGACTGTAAATATTTCATTAAATCATCATATAAATTTTTCTGAATCTTGATAGTTTGTGTCTTGGTCGCTTTTTTGCGAGCTTCATATCTTCTTTGAGAGGGAAGTCGTGCTCCTTGTTCCATGTATCCATGAAATAGTTTTTCAGCACGATCCAGATGTTCTTGGTAGTTTTTCCCTAAAATTGTTTCAGGTGAAAAAGCAATAATGAGCTCTCCACCAAAGGGGGATGAACCTGTTTGATCATCATATTCAATAGACTCGGTGCTGAGTAAGTCACCGATAAGCGGTCCTGCAAGCAATTCGACCATGGTGGCTAAGGCGGAACCTTTATGTTCACCAAAGGTGAGCATTGCACCATTTTTAAGTATCTTTAATGGATCCGTCGTCGATTTGCCATTTTCATCAACTCCCCAACCTTTCGGGACTTGGCGATTATTACGTAGATAAAGTTCAATTTCTCCACGTGCTACAGCAGTTGTGGCAAAGTCAAAAATATAAGGATTTTGATTTAAACGTGGCCAACCAAAAGCAATAGGGTTTGTTCCAAATAACGGTTTGCTTCCACCCGTGGGAGTAACCCAGGCGTGATTTGATGTACAGGCAAAGCCGACCAGCCCTTGTTGGGTAATGAGTTCCATTTCATACCATAGCGCTGAAAAGTGCACACAGTTATTGAGTGCCATCATAGCAATACCGTATGTTTTAGCTTTATCTATAAGGAGGGGAATACCCTGTTTTAGCGCTAGAGGAGCCATTGCCTTTTGTGCATCAACTTTTAAGATAACAGGTGTCTGATGCTGAAAAACAGGGAGAGCATCTGCAGAAGCCTTGCCTGATTTTAGAGTATGGATACAATTTAACAGGCGGTATAAACCATGTGATGCACACTCATCCATTTGCCCTTTGAGTACGACATCTGTAATTGCCTCGATATGGGCTGGACTATAATCAGCCTTTGTTAATACTTTTCTTGTAAGTTCCCTAGCTTGACGAATACTGAGTTCAATCATGATCATTCCAAACCGAGCAAATATTACAGTCTGACTGGGATTTCTGAAAATGACTTGATCGAAATGATTAGATATTGTGACGATTTCAGCATAGTCACATTATCATCTTGTTTATTAAAACGTATAAAGTATACTTTTAATATGAGTTTATTGGATATTTATCGCAATTATATTTTGATTAAAGAACAGTTCATGTACCTGTTTATTTAAAATCATATGAAGAATGCTATGATTTAGATTCCAATTTCATGTTTTGTTTTTAACATTTTGATTTAACGAGAGTATTTTGACACTTCCAACTTTTAATGTATCTAATCTTGGCGCAATGCCTTCTGTATCGGAAGTGATCGTCAAGCATATAAGAGAAGCGATTGTTTCTGGACAGATTGCTGAGGATGATCCTATCCGTCAGGATGAAATTGCAAAATTATTCAATGTCAGCAAAATCCCAGTACGTGAGGCTTTGAAACAGCTGGAAGCTGAGGGGCTAGTCGAATTTAAAAAAAATCGTGGAGCGATTGTTACTCGTATTTCAGAAGAAGAATTGGCACAAATCTTTGAAGTGCGTGTCATGCTGGAAACAAAGCTGATTCGATTAGCTGTTCCCAATATGACTGATGAAACTTTTGCAAATGCAGAACAGATTTGTAGTGCCTTTGTCGATACCATGGATATAGGGAGCTGGACGACACTAAACTGGCAATTGCATGCCTGTTTATATGAACCTGCGCAGCGTCCATATATGCTCAGTTTGATTCGGTCTATTTACGATAAGATTGAGCGTTATCTCAGATTACAGATGAGTGTCGCAGCAGGTAAATCCCGAGCAGATCAAGAGCATAAGGACATCCTTCAGGCGTGTAAAAACAAAGATGTTGAACTCGCAGCTCGTCTTATCGAAGAGCATATCAATGGGGTATGTCAATCTTTGTATGATTATCTACCTTCACATGCTTCAAAGTAACATCAGGTATGCATACAAAAGGTCAGATCAACCTTTATCTGACTTTTAACATTAAATATTATTTTTTCAAGTTCTTATTTTAGCTAGTCACTATAAAGA
>NZ_OOGT01000059.1 GCF_900323515.1 Acinetobacter stercoris
TTATTGATAAGAGGACTATTCTTGGCATTATTTCGAATATTCGACTAATAAAATTGTATACTTATTAAAAAAGCAATAAAGTATTTTATTATTTCAAATATATTCTCCAACTACAAAAAAGCCCACAACATGTGAGCTTTTTCTTATAGGTGATCAGTAACGGCCACCTTAGCATCCCAAGTTGTTTTCGAGTCACATAATAGCAGTGTTATAAATGACTACTTACCACGAACCACGCCCAATTTATTCCAAATATCAGGTGTTAAAAATGTGGTCACTAATTTGTTCAAATCAATATAACGAATTACACCTTTCAACTGTTGTTTGACTTCAGGGTTTTTAATAATACCTTCACCTGTTGAACGTCCTAACTCTTGAAAACTATCACCTACGGCTTGTAAACCTTCAGCCTGAATTACAGCCTTGGTCTGAGCTGAACACTGCTCTACGATCACACGCTGCAAAACTTGAGCAAATTTTTGATCAAGTTGATTTCTTTGCTCATCCGTTACATTTGAAAAGCTTTTCAATTCAGGGTGTGCTGATAAAGCAACAAATGTCCATTGTAGTACGGTTGTCTTATCCGTTGCTGTTGTTGCTTTCACTAAGCAATCGCTTAACTGATCTACAGTTGGTCCAGCTAAAGCAATTTGAGTCGTTCCCAGTAACGATACAGCTATCAGCAGAGCACGAACTTTATTTATAAGGTGATGTTGGATAACAGTATTATAAAAATGGCGCAGCATTTGGCGACTCCTATTTTAAAGCAGTTTCTTTGTACCACAAATCCAGACAATACACCTGTTATAACTTCGTAAATTCAAAATCCAAATTTTGCTGCATGAAAATCAATGTATATGACTCGACAGCAAATCCAGCACATGCTCTAGCCTTACATTTCCTATATGCTCTTTATAAACAGCATAAATAGGGGCGATACAAGCTGTATCAGCCTTTAAAGGCTTGTATACAATCTGCTTGTTCCAAAAATCCCGAATCGCTTCAGGTACTATGGATAAGCCTATACCAGCCGCAATCAGATTCAGGCTGGAAGTCAGCCTTGGAGCTTCCTGTACAATCTTCGGACTAAATCCAGCCTGATAGCAACTTGCTAAAATATTATCGAACAAGTCCTGCCCTGCCAAACGGCGATACAATACAAAATCATAAGGTTCCAAATCCAGCAACTGAATAACTTCTTCATGCTCAACCAAAGGATGATTATTTGGCAAAGCCACAATTAACGGTTCATCCAGAACATGCAAACTGGTTAAACCCAAACCTTTTGGTGCAGGTTTTCTTAAAAAGATGATGTCGTTTTTTTCATTAATGATCGAATCAATCAAAGAACTACTGCCATCTTCCTCCAAATGAATAGACACACGGGGAAAAGCTTCACGAAAATTACGTAACAATGCTGGTAAAAAAGAATGTAAACCTACTGAATTGGTAAAACCTATATTAATTTGCCCTTCTAGACCTTGCGAAATATTTTGTACACGCTTTGGTATTGCCTGTGCATGCGCCAAAATGGTTAAAGCCTCCTGATACAAGGCTTTACCTGCTTCTGTCACCTCCACGCCACGAGGTAAGCGTACTAACAACTCTGCATTCAGATCTTCTTCCAAGCCTTTGATAATTCTTGTTAAAGGTGGCTGTTGCATGTTCAGACGAACTGCAGCATGTGAAATATTACTTTCTTCAACTACCGCAATAAAAGCTTTTAACTTGTGAATATCGATCATTTTTGCACTCATTTGAATATCACATAAAACATACTTTTAAGGTATGTCTTGTGCAAAAAATAGCATTTTTCTTTATGGCTACACAAGCTCATAATCACCTCAAGAAAGCGAGGTTTTAGATGAAAAGCAAAGCAATGGCGCTAGAAGATATAAGCATTCCATCAAATAAAGCATTGTTTATAGGTTTTATGAAATTAGGTTTGATGGGATTTGGTGGTGTACTCCCCCTTGCCCACCGGATGATCGTAGAAGATCAAAAGTGGCTCACTGCTGAACAGTTCACCAATTTGCTTGGAGTCTGTCAAATTTTACCAGGTGGTAACATCATCAATCTGGCTGCGGCTATAGGTTATGATTTTCATGGTGTCAAAGGTGCAATCAGTTCAATATCAGGACTCATTTTTGCACCGACCACTATCGTTATTCTCATCTATGAGCTTTATGCCCAGTTTCAATCAATTCCAACTGTAAGACATATAATCGAGGGGCTGGCTGCTGCTGCCGCAGGTCTACTCTTTGCAACTGGTTTAAAAATGGCAAAGCCTATTATTAAAAGCTATATAACGATTTCCTCCATAGCACTGGCTTTTGTCTTCATGATCATCTTCAAGCTCCCACTATTACTGACTTTATTGATTTTAGTTGTGATGAATATGCTGATTTTAGGAGTGAAAAAATCATGATCTATGTTTTATTCTCACTCACTGTTGTTTTTACTCAACTGTCATTACTGGCATTTGGCGGAGGTAATGCTATTTTACCTGAAATGCAGCACCAAGTTGTAGAGGTTCATCATTGGCTGACTACAGAACAATTTAGCTCTTACTTTGCAATGGCTCAGGCAGCACCAGGACCGAACATGATGATTGTGTCATTGATAGGGTGGCATGTCGCGGGTCCAGCTGGATTATTTGTCACATCCATTGCCAAATTTGCGCCTTCATCAATCATCACCATTTATGCATTGAAGTTTTGGCAACGTTTTAAAGACCATCCATATCGTGCACGTTTTGAGCAGGCACTTAAACCGATTACAGTAGGTCTGGTACTTGCCAGTGCATATATAATTTCACAGGCTTCCGCTTACAATTTACTTTTAATTATCGTTGTTATCATTGCAACTTCTTTAAGCTTCTTTAAAAACATACATCCGCTTTGGGTCATGCTTTTTGGTGCAGTTGCAGGAATATTTTTACTGTAAAAAACCCGCCTTGGCGGGTTAAATTCATACATCACTTATTCAAAACAGACTCAAATGATTTTAGTCGCTTATAAATTGATAATAATTCTATAATCGTTTTCCACGAACTCACTAAATACTGGAATGATTCCCGGACTTTATCAAATACATTAGCAATTTGATTGAGTAGACCAAGTGTCATTGTTCCTGCTGCAATAGAGGGGAATAACACGATTAGACTAAATAAAATATCGAGTTGAGCATACCAGGTACTGACTAAATTGAAATAAGCATAATGAAAATATAAACGGAAATAATTGAAGCGAACTTTGCTAAATAACTCTTTTAAAGTCTGTGGTTGTGCACGTTCAGCATAATCTTCACCATAAACAAGCTCCTTACGATAAGCCGCTTCAACCTTTTGATTATTAAATTCAAGACCTGGTAATTTAATCCCAACAACCATTAAAAGAATAGTACCAAATGCTGCCCACCCTACTGCTGCCCAAACTAATGAATATTTAATTTCACCGATTACAGGTAGTACAGGTACACGTTCAGACAGCTGAATTAGCACTGGTAAGAAAGCAATCAAGATCATGATTGCCTTGATAAAACTTACACCAAGAGTTTCCAATGTCGTAGCAAAACGCATGGTATCCTCTTGAACACGTTGCGATGCACCTTCGATATGTCGAAGAACATCCCAATTTGCTGTGTAATATTCATTCATTGCTGTACGCCAGCGAAATATATAATGACTTACAAAAAATAGATTAATCACAGCAATAGTCACGGCAACCATGGCAATGAGTAAAAAAGTTAATGTCCCCATATATAAATCATGAATATTACCACCGCCACTAGATAGCATTTTTTGGATTAAGTCCCAAAATGGACCATACCAAGCATTCACAGCTACGCTTGACTGCACGCCAAACCAAACATTAAACAGAATAAATGCTGATCCCCAAACCGACCATCCTTGCCATTTATTTTGATCAAAAAACTTCCAAAAACCTGCAAAAATAGCAGTTGAAATAAAGAACCATAGATAAAACCATAAAAATGAAGGTGCCCAGAAACGGCTAACACCTACAGGAAGTTCAGCATAAGCATATCCTTGTGGAAAGCCCAAATACACACCCCATTCTCTGCCTCCCATATACCACAAAATAAGGTTAATAAAAAACCAGATTACAAATGACAAAAAAAACCATTTAGGGTTTGGAAAGAACGATTTAAACATACTTTCAGAAGTCCTTATTTTTTGAATTAATGCTCGGTGAGCTTAGTGATTTAAACTTAAATTAGATTTAACACATTTAATATACTTGTTGCTTATTTTTAGCATTTTTTTAATTATATTGATTTTTTGTATTTAAGTAACTTTGATACTAAAGATATTTATTGGATGAAAAATCAAATGACTTATCATGAGATTTCATATGAAATCTATTTCTAACATAACTATGTTATGTTGATAGCTAAGAAATTTAACAACAAACAATGAGGGGAATAAAATGGCTAAACAATTGCTCATGCTGGTCGGCGACTATGCAGAAGACTATGAAACGATGGTACCTTTTCAGTTTTTAACCGGACTGGGTTATACCGTTCATGCAGTATGTCCTGATAAAAAACAAGGTGATAACATAGCAACTGCTATTCATGATTTTGAGGGTGATCAGACTTATAGTGAAAAACGTGGACACAATTTTGCAATTAATTATGATTTTGCAAGTGTAGATACAACAAACTATATTGGTCTTGTCATCCCAGGTGGTCGCGCACCAGAATATCTACGTATGAATGATCGTGTGATTGAGATCGTTCGTGAATTTGACCACGCCCAAAAACCTATTGCCGCTGTCTGTCACGGTGCACAACTGCTAGCAGCCGCTGATGTCCTGAAAGGCCGGTTATGCTCGGCTTACCCTGCTTGTGCTGCTGAAGTTAAACTTGCTGGTGGTCAATATGCGGATATTGCTGTGACAGAAGCTGTAACTGATGGTCATCTGGTTACAGCACCTGCTTGGCCAGCACATCCTGCATGGTTGGCTCAGTTTGTAAAAGTTCTTGGGGCTTCAATTACGCTTTAACAAATATTTGACTCTAGATAGCTCAAAAACATTTTTCTTTGAGCTATCTGGTCTATTATGAAGATGGCTATGGTCGTATTTTCATAATAGATCTTAAATTGTCATCACAAATAAAATAACCACTGGTAAGGTAAAAGCTGAACACAATGTTTGCAAGCTAATCACGCCTGCCATAAGCTGGCTATCTCCTCCAAACACTTTGGTTAAAATATAAGATGCTGATGCGGTAGGAAGTCCTGCAAACACCACTAAAACTTGTGTTTCCAAAGTCGGTATAGATAAAAAATAACATACGATATAAGTCATCAAAGGCATGAGTAATAGCCGTCCTAATGAATTTATGATCAATATCAAGATGTCTTTTTTCAACTCGAAAAATTGTAAAGCAGCCCCGACACAAAGCAGTCCTAAGGGTAAACTACATATAGCCAATTGATGAATAAAATTTTCCAGCCCGCCCCATAAGCCTATCCCAGATACATTGTATAAAGCACCCAATACACATGACATAATGAGTGGGTTTTTGATCAAGGATAAAATAATCGACTGAATATTGGCCAAATTTCTATCTGTTAAAGCGAGTACAGAAACGACATTCACCATAGGGATACTAATCGCCAAAGCAATAGCCAAGATCACCATCCCCTGCTGGTGAAATAATGAAGCAATAATAGCCAAACCCATATAGGTATTAAATCTGACCAGACTCTGGACATAGACACCAAATCGGGCAGCCGGAATCTGCAAAAGGTTTTTGAGTATGTACATACCACCACAAGCAATAGTTAAAACGATTGCTGCTACCCAAATGATGTTTTTCACTATTGTTACATCAAGAGTTGCTGTTGCCAGATTGCTAAATAACATCGCTGGGAACAATACATAATAATTTAGTTTTTCAGCACCGCCCCAAAAGCTCTCTGTAACAAATTTTCTGTGTTTTAACACATAGCCCATGACAATCAATGCCATCAGGGGAAATAAAGATAAAATAATCGTTTGCATTTTATTTCCCTAACTACATTTGTCTGACGATATCCTGATTCATCTTTGTATCCTTACCTAAATGCAGAATCTAGTACATTTCCCGATATCCTATCGATTATTATGATTCATGTTAAAATGAGTTTTTACTCATGATGTAATGCAATGACTTTTACCCAATTAGAAATCTTTGCACTAATTGCTGAATTAAAAAGCTTTACTGCTACTGCTGAACGCTTAGGAATATCTCAATCAGCTGTATCTCATGCATTAAAATCTCTGGAAACCCATTGGGGTGTCAGTTTAATTTCTCGTGCACAAAGTGATATTGAATTGACAGAAACAGGGCAAAAATTACTGTCACATGTCAAGGAATTACTCAGTATTTCGTCAACACTAGAACAGGAAGTTTCGGCTATTCATGGTTTATATGAAGGTACACTCCGAATCGGTTCTTTTGGTGCCTCGTCATCTATCGTCTTACTTCCATTGATACTTGAAGAATTCCGCAAACAATATCCTAAGATTGATGTTTATATTGATGAAGGTGATGATAATGAAATTCCACAATGGATTTTAGAAAGAAAAATTGATGTTGGTTTTATTATTTCACCAGATGACCGCTTTGATGTTTTTCCACTAATAGAAGATATTTTTATTGCACTCGTTCCTCGTACATATCCAATTGCCAAATCGAAAGCCATACCTGTTCAAGCACTGGCAGATTATCCATTCATTATGACCACTGCTGGCAGCCAGAAATACGTTAAACAACTCCTAAAACAGTTTAATATTCAACCTCAGATCAAATGTCATTTCTCACAAATGCTGACGATTATCAGTATGGTCAATCAGCAAACTGGTATTTGTATCGTGGCAGATATGGCATTAAACCAGAACCTATTATCACTCTACCCTGATGTATGCAAACGACCATTGAAACCGAATATCAGACGTTCCATTGCTCTTGCGGTAAAAAATAAAAAACATATTAGTCCTGCAACACAAGCTTTTATAAAAATCGCTCAGGCTGTTTTGTCCAAAGCATAAAAAAACCCATTTAAGGTTAATCAGTGATTAGAACTTTAAATGGGTTTTTAGAGTTTGCTATGGCTTAAAAACCAAATGTCTTTTTATCAAGCGGGAATTCAATACCGATAGATGCGCCAGAGTCATTACCGCGTTTATCTGCATCACTTACCCATCCATTAATTTTTAATGGGATGTCTGGTTTTATATAATGTGTCCAAGTTAAATCCAATGCCTTGATTTTATCTTTTTCAGGGAAAGCTTCATTGATCGGATGATCAACATAAAGTCCTTTATTATCAAATTGATTTACTTTGGCATAAATCACACGACCATTTAAGCGGTTCATGTGATCAAAACGGATATCACCACCAACAGAGATCATTTGTCCATCGCCACCTAATGCATGACCTAGAGAAAAACCTTGTTGATAATAACCATCTTTATATTGGTGATGGTTATAAGTAATTCCTTTAGCACTTCCATCAGTACCCGTATCTGCCCATTCTACATATAGAGAATATGGCATATTTTTATAGCTTGAAGCGAAATCAATACCTGCCAGATAAAAGTATTTTTCAGGCATACTATGACGTTCATCTTCACCAATTGCCTGACCATAAATCGAAACTGGAACATTAATCAATTGGCTCAAATTGATACGTGTATCAAAACCTGCCATCTGGTTGGCCGCGTTTTTATCACCTACACATGTGCCATTAGTATTACGGCAATCATTATCATTCCCGATGATTGCGTTCCAATAAGCTTTAAAACTATCAGGTTGTCCTTTACCCGCAATCTGGAATGAACGCGATAGACCCAACTCCCAAAATGGTAAAGGCTGCGCCGTAAAACGCATTCCAGCCAATTGTGCATGTGGTACAGCGGTATAATCTCTTAATTGACCACCAAAAATTTGATATTGCCAAGGTCCAATCCAAGACAGCCATTTAGTTTCAAATGCTTTTTGTTCTGCACGCTGCATGGTAAAACCGACAACTGGGCGGCTAGCATCACCACGAATCAAGCTACCATCATGCCCAGGTCCCCACCATGTTGGAATCTGACCGAATGAAACCCACTGATTCCAAAGCTTACCAGCAATATATGAATTCTCTACATTCACTTTGTGGTCATCACGGATATGTTGTTCACTTTCACCGTTTACACGGATCTTAGCATCCCAATTTTCACCACCAGCATTAAATTCCAAAAATCCTGAATATTGAGCTTTGTCTTTATCACCAAAGTTCTGAGGAATTTCTTTATGATCAGTCGATGCAAATAAACCAGCTTTAAGCATTTCATTATCCGCTTCTAAGCTATGTTTAATTGAATCAATCACTTTTTGTTGTGTATTGTTTGAAACTTTCGCATTTCTGAGTGCACGATTGATTTCATCACCACTCATTGGCCATGTTGATGTACTGATCTGAATAACACCTTGTTGAACCAACCAGTTTAAATCTGTACGTAAGTTTTGATCATTTAAAACCAAACCTTGAGCAAATACCGCTGAAGACGCCGATGCCAGTAATGCAACATATAGTGTTTTTTTCAGAAACATGTGCTTCTCATTTCTCATTTTATATCTTTGCCACACCTTAAGTTTTTTCCAGTTTTTTTTCAATATGGAAACGCATTTATTACATTTTTTAACGTTCGCTACAAAAAAAAGCCACTTGTTAAAGTGGCTTTTTCCAATCAATTAAAATAATTACGCATCTTTACGGCGCATATGCGGGAATAAAATCACATCACGAATACTTGGTGCATCAGCAAAAAGCATCACAAGGCGATCAATACCGATTCCCTCACCTGCTGTAGGTGGTAAGCCATACTCCAGTGCCTCAATAAAGTCAGCATCGTAATGCATTGCTTCATCATCTCCAGCATCTTTTTCAGCAACCTGCGCTTGGAAACGTTCAGCCTGGTCGATTGGGTCATTTAACTCAGAAAAACCATTTGCAAGCTCACGACCACCAATAAAGAACTCAAAACGGTCAGTAATATGTGGGTTTTCATCATTGCGACGAGCAAGTGGTGAAGTTTCCGCTGGATATTCAGTAATAAATGTAGGTTGACGAAGTTTGGTTTCCACAGTTTCTTCAAATACGATGGTTTGAAGTTTACCTAGACCAAAACCAGGTTTAACCTGTTCTTTCAAGGTTTCTTGAACGAATTTTGCCAAAAACTCACGATCAGCAACATTTTCTGGGGTAAATTCTGGATTATGTTCCAAGATCGCATCAAACATTGAGATCTTTTTGAAAGGACCTTTAAAACTATACACTTCACCTTGATAAGGCACATCTGTTGAGCCCAAAATATCAAGTGCTAATTTTTCAAGCATTTGTTCAGTCAAAGCCATCAAATCTTTATAGTCAGCATAAGCCTGGTAGAACTCAATCATTGTGAATTCTGGATTGTGGCGGGTTGAAACACCTTCATTACGGAAATTACGGTTGATTTCAAATACACGTTCAAAACCACCAACAACCAAACGCTTTAAATACAATTCAGGCGCAATACGCAGGAACAAAGGCATATCCAAAGCATTATGATGCGTTTCAAAAGGACGCGCAGAAGCACCACCAGGAATCACATGCATCATTGGTGTTTCAACTTCCATGAAACGTTCACTGGTCAAATAATTACGGATACCTGCAACCACTTTGGCACGAATTTCAAAGGTTTTACGTGTTTCTTCATTCACAATCAGATCAAGATAGCGCTTACGATACTTGACTTCTGTATCTGTCAAACCATGAAACTTGTCTGGAAGAGGACGAAGCGATTTTGTTAAAAGTTCAAACTTTTCGATATGAACGTATAGGTCACCTTTACCAGAACGACCAATATATCCCTCTACAGCGATAATATCGCCTAAATCTAGACCTTTAATCGTATCAAGAACATCTTTTTCAAGTTCTTTACGCGGAACATAAAGTTGAATACGCCCGGTCATATCCTGAATCACGATAAATGAACCACGGTTCAACATAACACGACCAGCGACTTTTACATAAACATGCTCAGCAGCCTCTATGTCTTCTTTCGATTTATTTTCAAACTGATCTTGTAAATCCTGAGCATAATGTTCACGTTTAAATGTGTTCGGCCAAGGACTATTTCCAGTTTCCTTGGCATGCTCTTTAATGTGCTCTAACTTGGCATGACGCTGTGCAATTAAATCGTTTTCGGAAATATGTTGTTCAGAAGTCGATTGAGCGTTATGTTGCGTCATCTCTGCCTCGTATGTGTATTAAAAACGGAAGTTGCATAGCATAGCAGAAATCCAACATAATGCGTATGTCTATAAATGCGTATAACATTTAATTTTAAAAAATGAAGATCAAAATTCTTAAAATAATGAAAACAATCTTATTTATTTCTTTATGGTTTGTTTACATTCCAATTTCAATTGCAGAAAATGTCGGGATTGAGCCTGAACAGATTTATATATTAGCACCAATTTTTGAAGCAACAAATATTGATAATCAGGACTATAGCTGGAAAATTACAATTAAGGTTGATTCTGAATCACAAAGGTTAATTACAACACTTCATAACCCAAACCCACATTTCAAACTGTTAAATACTCGCGCTTTGGAATTGGCAAATAATATTCATTATGACGATCTCCCTAAAACCACAGGAATTTCTTCTGTACATCATCGTGATATAAAAACAGCACATTTTGCCGGATATGCTTTGACGATCAAATTCCCATATGGTGTGACTATCAGAACCCGTCCTGATTTAAGCAATGCAACCCATTATATTGCGCATATGTGTAATACCTACTTAGCTCATAGTGATTTCAGGGCTGGTTTAATTAGTCAAAATAAGACTTATGTCAGTGGATGGGTCAAATTATCAGTTGATGAAAATGGCATCATCAGGAAAATTGACTTTATAAATCAAACTTCTGATAAAAAGTTCAACAAACTAATTGAAAATTCATTTAATTCAATGAGGTTCTACCCATTTAATCAAAATGGTAAATTGATTGCATATACGGCTGGACAGGCTTTTAAAATCACTTGTGAAGATAAATGATCTTAATTTTTAGTAGATTCTTAGACCAAATGCTTACAGCCTAAATTTGTCTTGCAAAGTAGAATCATTTTCAAGAGACAACATACAATATAAATAGCAATGAAATATTCATTGTAGCCAATTAAAGAGTGTGAAAGCAGTAATGATCCATACATGCACATCTCGGATTTTATTTTTACATGGACTGGATTCTTCACGTGAATCAACCAAGTTTCATGCCATTGATGCTGCACAAAAATACTGCATTAATATTGATTACAGAAATCTGAACTTTCAGACAGTTGAAGATTTTTATGATGAAATCATAAATAAAATCAAGCCAGAACTCCTTGTTGGACATAGTCTCGGAGGGTACTGGGCATTAAAAATGTCTTTAAAACATAAATTACCCACGGTAGTTGCCAATCCTAGCCTGCACCCCGACTTTCGTGCAGATTACCCGTCTATTAGTGAAGATGATCTGGAAAATGACATCATGCAAATGGCTTATATCGAATTAGGTGATGAAATTTTAGATATGTATCACACTGTTCAGCAACTTGAACCTTTTATGCAGGTAGAGGCCGTTGAAGGTGGTCACCATCGCCTTGCAAAACCGGAAAATATTAACTCACTTATACAGTTGATTGAACAACATCACTTACATTTCCATATTTAAAAATCAAAAAAGCCTTGTATTCACAAGGCTTTAAAATTTCTTCAAATAAAAATCAAGCAACTTCAGCAACTGGACGTGTTTTTTCATCCAGAACAGACCAAATATTCATCCCTAAACTTTGGTGTAAATCTGGTAAATCCAAGAAAATACTCGCCCCAAGAACCTCATGGTTACACTTATTCATCAACTGTTTAACAGCTTTCAAAGTTCCACCTGTTGCCAGCACATCATCCACAATAATGACTTTTTGCGGTTTAATATCAGCAGACATTTCTAATCGGTCCAAACCATATTCCAGGCTATAACCAACACCAACCACTGGTGGTGGAAGTTTTCCCGCTTTACGTACCAGAAGAAGTCCTTTCCCCAAGCGTTGTGCCAACAAGCTAGCCAACACAAAACCACGAGCTTCAACGGCTACAAAACTTTCTACATTTTCAAGTACATCAACAGGGATACTTGCAATTAAAGCATCTGTTAATGGCTCAATATTGCTCATAAATAACGGAGTTAAATCGTAAAAACAGATACCAGGTTTTGGAAAATCTTGCACAGTACGAATCTGTGACCATAGAGCATGAGCTTGGTTCATCATGAGAAAAATATTAAAAAAAGGGATTGAATGAATTTTAGCGCATTAGACTAAAGTTGAACAGTATACTAACCACTAGATTTCTTTATATATTTTTATAAGTTATTGATTTAAAATAGAGCATTTTATAAATAAATGTTGGGTATGTCGTTATGAGTATCAACTTGATTAAAAATCATAATTTTTATGACCAATATAAATAATCGGGTTTGAATAGAATAAATTCTGGATTTAGGTCACTTATACAATCGATACTTTCACTATCTATTATTTTTCCATAGACACATAGATCATTGATCAAATCTCAACCACACGACATAATCAAAACAAAAAATAGCCAAAATTTGCCAAAAGTACACAGCTTTTGTCCTACTCTGCCATGTTGCTTTTAGCAAAGTAAATTAAACTCCGTTATTTGCTTTACATTGCGGGTTGAACAGCGTAAAAATTTATTCAAATATGTAAAGCTTATAAAGTATATTGCTTAAGCCGTCGCGAATTTAGAATTTAACTAGCAGAGTGAAAATGTAGCCTGTTAGGTTTGGAGGAATACATGAAGAAATATCAGTGCATCGTTTGTGGATGGATTTATGATGAAGCTGAGGGCTGGCCACAAGATGGTATTGCAGCTGGCACAAAATGGGAAGATATCCCTGACGACTGGACTTGCCCTGATTGCGGCGTATCAAAAGCAGATTTTGAAATGGTAGAAATCTAATAGAACTATCAATAATTTGAGGGTTGATGAATCATATTTAATATTAAAGCTTCTTCAACCCATTCAATACAACATGTATGGAGAAGATTATGCAACCTATCGTTATCATTGGTTCTGGTATGGCGGGTTATACCCTTGCACGTGAATTTCGCAAATTAGACAGTGAACATGAACTTGTCATGATTTGTGCAGATGATGCGATAAATTATGCAAAACCGACTCTATCAAATGCCTTAGCAGGTAATAAAGTTCCTGATCAAATCGCACTGGGTGATGCCAATAAAATGGCTACACAGCTGAATATGCGTATTGAAACGGATACATGGGTTAAAGAAATCCATTCAGACCAGCACGAACTGGTATTAGAAAAAAATGGACAACACTCTACCCAAGGTTATTCAAAACTTATTCTAGCCGTTGGTGCTAATCCAATTCGCCTAGCAATCTCTGGTGATGGTAGCGATGATATTCATGTTGTTAACTCATTAACTGATTATCGCGCATTCCGAGATAGTCTTGAAAATTGTGGAAAAGAAAACTGTTCCGATAAACGTGTTGTGATTTTAGGTGCAGGTCTGATCGGATGCGAATTTGCAAATGATTTACAAAATACAGGACATAAAGCAACTGTTATTGATCTTGCCCCACTCCCTTTAGGACGATTACTACCAGCTCATGTAGCAACAGCTTTTAAAGAAAATCTAGAAGAAACAGGTATACAGTTTGTCTTGGGTACAACTGTTGAACGTATATCAAAACACGAAAAACAAGGTTATATCGTCACACTGGCAAATGGTCAAAGCTTACTTGCTGATGTAGTCCTCTCGGCAATTGGTTTACAACCCAATATTGCTTTGGCAAAAACAGCAGGTATCCATACCAGTCGTGGTGTACTTACTAACGCTTTGCTTGAAACGAATCAGGCAAATATTTATGCGATTGGAGACTGTGCAGAAGTTAATGGGACATTATTGCCCTATGTGATGCCAATCATGCAGCAAGCACGTGCATTAGCCAAAACTCTGGCTGGGCAAAAAACCTCTGTACACTATCCGGCGATGCCTGTTGCTGTTAAAACACCTGCTGCTCCACTCACCGTTCTGCCAGCACCTCTTGATGTTGAAATTGAATGGGAAACCGAAGAATATGATGATGGGATGCTTGCTAAAGCAACCGACAATCAGGGGACACTTCGCGGTTTTGTACTGTTGGGGCCAACAGCAGGGAAACAACGTTTAAGCTTAACCAAACTTGTTCCTGATTTGATACCTGCATCAGTCTGAGTTATTGATCAAGGATATTGTGTGGCCACAATATCCTTTTTTAAGGAAGATAAAATGAATACAGCCTTGCAGTTCAATCGCTCACCATATACTCACTTCATGCAAGAAACCAAGGTAAGTTTAAGTAATGGTATAGACTTGCATGTAGAAATTGGTGGTCGAAACGATCATCCCAGCATTCTTTTGATCATGGGCTTAGGTGCACAGATGCTTTTCTGGCCAGACTTCTTTTGTAAGTCACTCATTGATCAGGGCTTCCGTGTAATTCGTTTTGATAATCGGGATATCGGCCTATCTTCCAAAATACGTCATCAGGGACCAAGACTGAATCCATACAAACTCATGGGACGCTTTGCACTAGGTTTAGGTAACAAAGGCGCTCCTTATGATTTATATGATATGGCTGATGATGTTGCACTCTTGATAGATCAACTAGGTCTGAAAAAAACCTATGTCATCGGTGCATCTATGGGCGGAATGATTTCACAAATTTTAGCTGCAAAATATCCAGAAAAAATAGAAAAACTAGCCTTGATGTTTACCAGCAATAATCAGCCACTACTTCCTCCCCCTTTTCCAAAACAACTTTTTAGTCTGATTGGCAAACCAGAATCCCGTGATGAACAGGGAATCATCAATCACAGCCTAAAAGTTTTCAAGAATATTGGATCACCTGGTTATTTAAATCAAATCGAGGCATTAGAGATTTCTCGCAAGTTATATCATCGGAGTTATCATCCTGCGGGTGTACTTCAACAGTTTTTAGCAATATTATGTACTGGATCGTTGCTAAAACTGGATAAGCAAATTCCACATTCGACACTGGTTGTCCATGGTTCGAAAGATCGTTTGCTTCCTCCTAGCCACGGTAAGGCGGTTGCTAAAGCAATTGAAGGCGCAAGGTTTGAATTAATTGATGGAATGGGGCATGATATACCTCCGCATTTTATTCCTCAGTTGAGTCGTTTATTTGCGCATCACTTTAAATCTTAAAATTTAGGACACTATGGCTGCATTACCATCCCTGAGACAGCTGTCATATCTGGTTACACTGTCTGAAACGTTGCACTTCACTGAAGCTGCACGCCGTTCGTTCGTAACACAATCTACCCTCTCGGGTGGAATTATGGAACTGGAACGCTTATTAGGTGGCGTACTTGTTGAGCGCGATCGACAAAATGTACGTTTAACTCCTCTTGGTGAACAAGTGGTTGCCCGAGCCCGTGTCCTACTCGCTGATGCACAAGACTTAATGCGATTAAGCCGTGAAATGAGTGAACCCTTAACAGGTGACCTGCATTTAGGAATTATTCCAACCATTGCACCATTCATTCTTTCAGAGCTTCTGGATGAAGTGCATCGCCAACTTCCGAAAATCCAGTTACATTTGCATGAAGCACAAAGTGAGAAAATCGTTGAGCGCTTAGAACATGGCAATCTTGACATGATTTTATTGGCTTTACCTTTTGACACCCGTGGTTTAAAAGTTGCTGAAATTGCAAAAGAAAGCCTGTTCCTTGTATGCAACAAGGCTGATACCAATTCAGTTAATGCCCGCTCACTTGATGATCTGGATTTATCACACCTAATGTTACTGGAAGAAGGTCACTGTTTACGTGATCACACTTTGAGTGCTTGCCCTATTGGTGAACGTAAAAATGATCATCGCCTTAAAGCCAGTTCATTACCAACACTAGTTGAAATGGTTAGCTCCAATCTAGGTTTTACGTTGCTTCCTGAGATCGCAGTTCATGCCAACATGCTTAGAAGTAATGAACACTTGTTAGTGAAGCCAATTGAAAATGCACCATCACGTACACTCGCATTGGTTACCCGAAAAAGTACACCATTACATAGTGAGTTTGAAGTTTTGGTTCAAATCATGCAAAAAATCACTCAAAACTTGCACTGATTTTCAACATAAAGCCTTTCAACTTTGAGAGGCTTTACTTTATGGTCGTTTTTTAATCATAGTTGTTTATATTATAAATTTATAATCTGTTTTATCACTAAAACAGGCTTTATTTAATAGTTCTATTTATTCCATTTAATTATCATTAATATAAATATAATTTAAAAAACAATTCACTTTTTAATCAATGTATTTTAATGATCCAACAAAGTGCAGTAAATCCAAAACAGTGCATGATTTGCCTTATATCGAGTCTTGATGATTTTTTAGCTTTTTTAATCATTTTTTTCCACCACAATCTCTCTTTTAGAAAAATTTCGCATCGCTATACTTGTTCCAAATTGTGACATCCCGCACCAAAAGCGACTTCCTATGCAAAATACTGATTTACTCTTTTTATTGCTTGGCGCAATTCTAGTTCTGGCTATGCATGCAGGATTTGCATTTTTAGAATTAGGAACAGTTCGGCATAAAAACCAAGTCAATGCCTTAAGTAAAATTCTGACCGATTTTTCCATATCTGCGATTGCTTATTTTTTTATTGGCTATTACATCTCATATGGTCAACATTTTTTCCATGTAGGAACTACTCTGGCTAGTGAGCATGGATACAATCTGATGCGCTGTTTCTTTTTATTAACATTCGCAGCAGCAATTCCTGCAATCATCTCAGGCGGTATTGCAGAACGTGCCAAAATGAAGACTCAGGCGATTGCGACACTTTTTCTTGTTGCATTGATCTATCCTTTTTTTGAAGGCATTGCCTGGAATGGCAACCTGGGAATACAACAGTGGCTGGCAAATAATTTCGGTGCACAGTTCCATGATTTTGCTGGTTCTGTCGTTGTACATGCAATGGGAGGCTGGATCGCACTTGCCGCAGTCATGCTCTTAGGTGCTCGGCATGGTCGCTATAAAAAAGATGGACGTGTTAGTGCCCATCCTCCCTCTTCCATTCCTTTCTTAGCGTTAGGCTCATGGATTCTGATCGTTGGCTGGTTTGGATTTAATGTCATGAGCGCCCAGCGTTTAGATGCTATCTCTGGTCTAGTTGCCATTAATTCACTTATGGCAATGGTGGGTGGTACTATTTCTGCGAATTTCTTCGGTGATGAAGATCCTGGTTTTTTACATAATGGTCCGTTGGCAGGTCTGGTCGCAATCTGTGCAGGCTCTGATATCGTTCATCCTGTCAGTGCCCTTTTCACTGGTCTATGTGCAGGTCTTATCTTCGTCAAATTATTTACCTATACGCAAAATAAACTCAAAATTGATGATGTACTAGGTGTATGGCCGTTGCATGGGGTTTGCGGTGCTTTTGGTGGTATCGCTGTTGGAATATTGGGTCAAAAGTGGCTCGGTGGCTTAGGTGGTGTGTCTTTTATTTCTCAGTGTATAGGTACAATACTGGCAATTTTCATTGCTCTTGTAGGCGGTTTTCTGGTTTATGGCACTTTGAAAGCAGTTATGGGAATCCGTTTAAGTCAGGAAGATGAGTTTAGAGGTGCAGATTTATCTATTCACCGGATTTCAGCTAACTCCGAAGATAATTTATTTTAATGATCAGTAACTTTAGCGTATAAGCAGCCCTTAAGAGCTGCTTTTTTTATTTTATAAATGTTCAAAAATTTGCGACAAGCGAGTAATTTTCGCTGTTGTATCATTAATGTCATGCTCATGAAACCCTTCTAACAATAAAGCTTTTAAACCTGCATCTTTTGCTCCCATGAAATCATTTACAGGATGATCGCCTATAAACAAGCTATACTGTGGGGAAACACCTAAAAGTGCACAACTTTTCAAAAAAATTTCAGGATGTGGCTTGGAAATGCCTATTCTTTCTGAACTAATAATCTCATCAAAAAAATGCTCGAATCCTAATCCTTTAATAATGGTTTGCCTTGTAGCATGCCCCCCGTTGGAAACCACCGCCAACTTATAATTTTGTTGCTTTAAGGTTTCCAGTACACTAAATGCCCCCGACATGGGGACTGCTGACAGCCCAAATTCGTCAAACCAAAACTGCGTTAATTCATCCGGATCAGGTTTACTTTTCCAATCCAGCTGCTCGATCAATGCGTAAGCAACTGAAGCGCCAATCGTCTTATGTGTTAATCGCTCCAGAAGTGGATATCCACCATGATCTATATATTCAATGATTTGCTTAATTTCAAGAATATCAATCTGGTTTAAAAAGCTCTGATAAGCGTTTGCAAGTCGCTGACTAAAAACCGTTATACTTTGTTCCCTATGGGTGAGTGTATTGTCTAAATCAAAAAGAACAGCGCGGATATTCATTATCTTTTTCAACACAATTTATTTCTTTGCTAGCTTAGCATGTCGCTAAGCTAGCAAAGAAATAAATTGTGTTGAAAAAGATAATGAATATCCGCGCTGTTCTTTTTGATTTAGACAATACACTCACCCATAGGGAACAAAGTATAAC
>NZ_OOGT01000384.1 GCF_900323515.1 Acinetobacter stercoris
ATTTAGTTATAAATAATATAACATTTTGATATATATGGATAAAAAATATTTATTTTAGGTATGACATGCATTAACTCGGCAATGATAAATTATTGCTTGTTTTTATTTAGCTTGCTAAGTATTATTAATTATTAGCTAGCTAATGAATATCTTTGCTTAATTTGAATTAAAAATATTAAATTTTTATATTTTTCAATTAATTAAATTAAGTTTGGATTCAGAATAGATTATGAAGACAATCCAGAATGAAAAGCAGATAATCTCCAGTAAATTGATTTATTTATTCGCTATAGGTTGTGGAGCTATCGTCGCGAATATTTATTATGCTCAGCCCATAATAACTGTTATTGGTCATGATTTAGGGATATCTAAACAATATGGCGGTTTTATTATGACGATGGCTCAATTTGGTTATGCCATAGGCTTGTTTTTTTTAGTCCCATTAGGGGACATGCTTGAAAATAAAAAATTAATAATCAGAACCTTGTTCGTGTGCTGCTGTGGTATTTTTTTAGTGATAATCAGTTCGAATGGGATCATATTCTTATTTGCCTCATTTCTCATCGGTTTAGGGGCTGTCAGTATCCAGATGTTAGTACCGCTTGCTGCTTTTTTATCACCGCCACAAATAAGAGGAACAACTGTAGGTAAAGTCATGAGCGGGATGATGCTTGGGATAATGTTGGCTAGACCGATTGCAAGTATGATTGAATATTTTGTTTCGTGGAGAACCGTTTTCTTTTTATCTGAAATTGTTATGTTTATTCTTATTTATGTTTTTTGGAGGAGACTACCAAAACGTCAGGTTACAAGTAATCAAAATTATAAAAAAATAATTAAGTCCATGTTTTATTTATTTAAATCACAACCTGTATTAAGGCATAGAACAATTTATCATTTATTTATGTTTGCTTCCTTTAGCATGTTCTGGACAACGGTACCTCTCTTATTAAGTAGTTCTGTTTATAATTTTTCCCAAGTTGGAGTTGCAATGTTTGCATTGGTTGGTGTTTCGGGTGTTGTAGCCGCACCAATTGCAGGAAAGATTGCAGACAAGGGTTTTATACAAGCTGCAACAGTTTTAGCTTTTGTTCTGGAAATATTAGCTTTCTTGATTTCAAGTATTCCCATGCATCATCTTTATATATCTACTGTTGTTTTGGCACTCGCGAGTATAATGCTGGATTTTGCTGTAACTGGAAATTTGGTTGTAGGGCAAAGTGTTATATATTCTCTTTCAGAAAAATATAGATCCAGAATGAATGGCATATATATGTCATTATTTTTTTGTGGTGGAGCATCAGGTTCAGGTATTGGGGTATGGATATATAGTCATTATCAATGGAATGGGGTCACAATTATGGGCATGATATTTGGAGGTTTAGCATTAATTTATTTTTTGTTTGTGAATTTATCAAGTAAAACCAAGAAAAAAATCAATGCTTGAGTAGAGGCTGTTAACATTTGATAAATAGATAGTGTTATAAGCTAAAAC
>NZ_OOGT01000057.1 GCF_900323515.1 Acinetobacter stercoris
AGCCTAAGTAATTTAAATTTTAAAAAAAGTGGCGAATCTGATATTAATTTTAAAATTTATATTTTGATCTATATTTATAAATTTTATTCCATAAAAGAGATAATTTATTGCTTTATCAAAAGACAAAAGCTTTTGTTCATGTAGGGAAATAAAATAGTTCACAATTTTTGCATCGAAATGAATATTCCGAACTAAATTTTGTGCAGCTTTGTCTCTTATTAATAAGGGGACTTTTATATCTAATTCAGTTAAATAATATTTATTAAAATAATCTTCATAATTTTCTAGTTCAGCTTTGAATTTTTTCCGCTTATGCTCATGAAAAACATAAATGTNTAATGTAATTGCGATAACGGTGGTTATAAACCCCAAAAAACTGGTGAAAGTATTTATATTATTCATATATTTTATTGAGTAAAAACTTTATTATTAAAAAAAAGCCCCGAAAAATCGAGGCTTCTTTACATTTCATGTGATTAACCAATCAACTTTTTCAATAACTCATTGACCTGAGCAGGGTTGGCTTTACCACGAGAAGCTTTCATGACTTGACCTACAAGACCGTTAAAGGCTTTTTCCTTACCAGACTTGTATTCTTCAACCATTTTCTCGTTTGCAGCAAGCACTTCTTTGATGATCGCTTCGATTGCACCAGTATCGGTTTCTTGCTTCAAACCTTTTTCAGCGATAATGGCATCGGCTGTTTGACCATTTGATTCCCACATGAAACCGAACACTTGTTTTGCGATCTTGCCACTAATCGTATTATCTACGATACGTGCGATCATTCCGCCAAGTTGTTCAGCAGACACTGGAGAATCAGACAACTCGAGACTAGCTTTGTTTAAAGCACCAGAGAATTCACCCATCACCCAGTTTGCAGATACTTTACCTTGAGCAGCACCGCCAGCAGCAGCGACCACGGCTTCATAGAAATCAGCCATTTCACGTGTCAGCGTTAATACATGTGCATCATACTCAGTTACACCGAAGTCAGCGACAAAACGCGCGCGACGTGCAGCAGGAAGTTCTGGAAGGGCTGCTCTGGCAGCTTCGATTTGCTCATCAGAGATGATCACAGGAAGCAAGTCAGGATCTGGGAAGTAACGGTAGTCGTTTGCTTCTTCTTTAGAACGCATAGAACGAGTTTCCATCTTCACTGGATCAAACAAGCGTGTTTCCTGATCGATTTCACCGCCGTACTCTAAAATATCCATTTGACGTTCGATTTCAACATTGATCGCCTGTTCAATGAAACGGAATGAGTTGAGGTTTTTCAACTCACAACGTGTACCGAACGGTTGACCAGGACGACGTAAAGATACGTTACAGTCAGCACGGAAAGAGCCTTCAGCCATGTTACCGTCAGAAATACCTAACCAACGTACCAAAGTGTGAATAGCCTTGATATAAGCGACAGCTTCTTCAACAGAACGCATATCTGGTTCTGATACGATCTCAAGAAGTGGTGTACCTGCACGGTTTAAATCGATACCAGACATGCCTTCGAACTGATCATGCACAGATTTGCCAGCATCTTCTTCCAGATGTGCACGTGTGACGCCTATACGCTTCACAGAGCCATCTTCAAGCTGGATGTCGATATGACCTAGGCCGACGATCGGATTGTCCATCTGGCTGATCTGGTAGCCTTTTGGAGAGTCTGGATAAAAATAGTTTTTACGTGCAAATACGGATGCCTGATCAATATACGCTTCGATACCCAAACCAAAGCGAATAGCCAAATCAACAACTTCTGCATTTAAGACAGGAAGAACGCCCGGCATCGCCAAATCGACAAGACTAGCTTGTGTATTTGGATCTTGACCAAATTCTGTAGAAGAACCTGAAAAGATTTTAGATTTGGTTGCAAGCTGAGTATGAATCTCGATACCAATGACCACTTCCCAGCCATCAATCAATTTAGATTTTTGAGCTTGAGTCATTATGCATTCTCCTCAGCAATAGCCGCACGCTTTGTGTGCCAGTCTGTATTTTGTTGGTATTGGTGAACAATCGACAACAATTGTGCTTCTGACCAGTAGTTACCGATCAATTGCAGACCAACAGGTAAATGACTAGCATCAAACCCAACAGGAGCATTGATCGCAGGTAAACCCGCAAGATTCACAGCAATGGTATAAATGTCACCTAGATACATTTCAACAGGGTCAAGTTTTGCACCGATCTTGTATGCAGTGGTTGGGGCAGAAGGTGCTGCAATTACATCAATATTTTCAAAGGCTTTAAGAAAATCTTGCTGAATAAGACGACGTACTTTCTGTGCCTTGACATAGTAAGCATCATAGTAACCTGCAGAAAGGGCATAAGTTCCGATCAGGATACGACGCTGTACTTCTGCACCAAAACCTTCTGAACGAGAACGTTTGTAAAGATCTAACAGGTCAGCAGGATTTTCACAGCGATAGCCGTAACGAACGCCATCATAACGGGATAGGTTAGATGATGCTTCTGCTGGAGCGATCAGATAGTAAGTTGGAACATAGGCTTCAGTCATGTTGAGATCAATTTCAACCAGTGTTGCACCCATTTCTTCGAGTTTTTTTAATGATTCTTCAACACGTGCTTTAACATCAGCATCTAAACCAACAACGTTAAAGTATTGTTTAGGAATACCAATGCGTAAACCTTTAACAGCGGTTGAATTAAGTTTTGCAACATAATCATCAACCTCTTTGTTTACTGAAGTTGAGTCTTTGAGGTCATGACCTGCAATGACATCCATCAGGTAAGCACAGTCTTCTGCTGAACGGGCGATTGGACCACCTTGGTCAAGTGAAGATGCATAGGCAATCATCCCGTAACGAGATACACGACCATAAGTCGGTTTTAAGCCAGTCAAACCACAAAATGAGGCAGGTTGACGGATAGAGCCGCCTGTGTCTGTACCTGTTGCAATTGGTGCAAGGTCTGCAGCAACTGCCGCAGCAGAGCCACCAGAAGACCCCCCTGGTACATGATCAAGTGCCCAAGGGTTACCTGTTGCACCAATGTATGAACTTTCTGAGGTTGAACCCATTGCGAATTCATCCATGTTCACTTTACCCAAAGTCACCAGACCCGCTTCTTTAGCTTTCGCTACGACGGTTGCGTCGTACGGAGAGATAAAGTTATCCAGCATTTTTGACCCTGCTGTGGTTTTAATGCCTTGAGTACAAAAAATATCTTTATGTGCAAGAGGAATACCTGTCAGGATTCCTGCCATGCCAGATTTGAGTAACCCATCTGCTGCATCGGCTTGAGCTAAAGCTTGTTCTGCGGTTACAGTCACATAACTTTTAACTTGTGTGTCGATCTTTGCAATACGGTTTAAATAGTGTTGAGTCAATTCGCGTGATGAGAACTGAGCGGTTTTTAAACCTTCAGACATTTCACGAATCGATAAGCGGTGTAAATCAGTCATGAGTACAATTCTTTACGTTAAATTCTAAAATAAGTTTCAACTGATTAAAAATTATTCAATCACGCGTGGTACAAGGTAATAACCATCTTGAACAGCAGGCGCTACGGCTTGATATTCTTCACGGTGGTTCGTTTCTGACACTTCATCCTTGCGTAATGGTTGTGGGTGATCAAATGGGCTCTTTAAAGGCTCAACACCCTCGGTATTTATGCCTTTTAAGCTTTCCATCATCCCCAAAATTTTATTTAAACTTTGAGCATATTCAGCTGATTGCGTATCATTGAGAGACAATCGAGCAAGATTTGCAATTTGTGATACAGTTTGCGCATCTAGATCTGAAGAATGCTGAGCATCCGATGTTGACATAGCGTCTTACCTAATCAGTATTAAAAAAAAATCAAAATATCGTGCGTTATAATAAGCGATTGACTTGTTCAAATCATCACATTTAGTTAAAGTTGCCATCTTGCGTCCACATAAAGTTTAACTGAGAACGACCCGTGATTCTAAAACGACTAATTGGCTTGTTTTCGCCAGATCTCGCCATTGATTTAGGTACTGCTAATACACTTATTTATGCACCAGGACGGGGCATTATTCTAAATGAACCGACAGTTGTGGCAATTCGTCATAGCGGTTCACAGAAAATTGTTGCTGCTGTAGGCTTAGATGCTAAGCAAATGTTAGGCCGTACGCCAGCAAATATTTCTGCAATTCGCCCGATGAAAGACGGTGTGATTGCAGATTTCGAAGTCACTGAAACCATGTTAAATCAATTTATTGGTAAAGTGCACGAAAAACGTTTATTTCCACCTGCACCACGTGTTGTTGTTTGTGTTCCTTGCAAATCGACGCTAGTTGAGCGCCGTGCTATCCGTGAGGCTGTGTTTAACGCAGGGGCACGTGATGTACGTTTAATTGAAGAGCCTATGGCTGCTGCGATTGGGGCGGGCATGCCAGTAGAACAAGCTTGTGGTTCGATGGTTGTAGATGTTGGCGGCGGTACAACCGAAATAGCAATTATTTCATTACAAGGTTGTGTGTACGCAGATTCTCTACGTATTGGCGGTGATGTATTTGATGAGCAGATTATCAACTATGTACGAAAAGCACATGGTTGTGTAATTGGTGAAACAACTGCTGAAACGATTAAAAAAGAAGTGGGGATGGCAGTTGCTGATGGTACGACTTTAGAAATTGAAGTGCGTGGCCGTAATTTAGCTGAAGGTGTGCCGCGTGCGATTACCGTTACTTCTGATGAAATTACTCAGGCGATCGCTGATCCATTACAAAGCATTGTATCGGCTGTTAAATCGGCACTTGAGCAAACTCCTCCCGAATTATCATCAGATATTGCCGAGCGTGGTATCGTGTTAACAGGTGGTGGAGCTTTACTTCGCAATCTTGATAAACTTTTAGCACAGGAAACAGGTTTGCCTGTGGTCGTTGCTGAAGATCCTCTGACCTGTGTCACTCGTGGTGGTGGTAAGGTACTGGAGTTCTTTGATAATCCTAACCACGATATGCTTTTTGTAGGCTAAGTTTTATAGATTAAGTTAAGGACGAGGCGGTGCAACCGAATCTCTTTTCAAGACAACCGCCATCCTTTCGTGCATTCATAATTGCAGTTTTCACGTGCTTTGTTGTTTTATTTGTAGACTGGCGCTTTCCGTACGTGGTGAAACCTGCAAGAGATGTGTTGTATGCGGCGTATAACCCTATTTATGCCCTAGCAAGCTATCCTGTATTGTCGAAAGAATGGTTAAATCAGCAGACTAAATCTGAGGCACAGCTTCGTCGTGAAAATACGGCGATGCAGGCAGAGTTGCTGCAGGCTCAAGTGCGTCTACAAAAACTATCAGAATTATCGGCTGAAAATACCCGACTACGAGGTTTACTGGATACACCACTCATTATTGATGGGCGTATGGAAATCGCAGAAGTGATTGGAACTGATGCAGATCCGCTTAGACACATCATCGTGATTAACCGTGGCGCAACCAGCCATCTGAAAGCTGGACAAACCGTTTTAGATGATAAAGGGATCATGGGGCAGATTATTAATGTCTATCCGCATAGCAGTCGTGTATTACTTCTTTCAGATAAAGAGCATTCCATTTCAGTACGTTTAGAACGTTCAGGAATGCGTGCAATTGTTTCTGGTACAGGTGATTATGGTCGTCTGGAAATGAAGTATGTACCAACGAGTGCGAATATAAAAATTGGCGAGAAGGTATTTAGTTCTGGTTTGGGACAGCATTTCCCAGCAGGTTATCTTGTGGGAACAGTATCTAAAGTGTTAAGACATAATTCTGGAGAATTTGCTTCAATAGAAGTGACACCAACAGCGCAACTTGCTGGTGGGCATCATGTTGTAGTGTTATTTTCTGACTCCTTAGCAGGGGAGCAACCTTATGTTGATCGCTAAGCGACTTCCATCTGATAAACCCAAAAAAGATCCACTTTTTATCATTATTTTTTCAGTGATTCTTGCATCAATTTTGATGATTTATCCACTGTCTTATAATGTATCAGGGTGGCGACCATTGTTTATGTTAATGGTCATGCTATTTTGGGTATTGTGTCAGCCAACGTGGTGTGGTGTCTGGTTTGCATTTGCCCTTGGCATTTTATCTGATTTGCTATTTGATACGCCGCTTGGACTAAATGCACTGAGTTTTGTAACAATCACTTTTATTGTGCGTTATTTTACTCGTGAGAGACGACTACTCACATTTAGCAATTTATGGGTGATTGCTGCATTTGCCATTACGGCTCATATCTTGTTTATGTTTCTTGTGCAAATTATGTCAGGTGTACATTTTTCCTTGACACGTCATTGGCAACCCTTACTGTCTAGTGTTCTATTCTGGCCAGTACTCTATTCTTTATTACAAAGATGGCGCATCTGATCCTTGCCTCAAGTTCACCTCGCAGGCGCGAGTTGCTGGAACAGTTGGGACTGGAATTTGAGATTCACAGTCCTGACATTGACGAGTCTATCCAGAATAATGAAACAGCACAGGACTACGTGCAGCGATTAGCATTCCAGAAAGCATATGCCATATTGAAAAATTATCCTGATGCAATTGTAATAGCAGCCGATACAAGCGTTGCAATAGATGATAAGATTATTGGAAAACCTGAATCCAAACAGCATGCATTTGATATCTGGCAGAAAATATCCGGGAGAATGCATGATGTCGTGACGGGTGTATGTGTCGCAACTCGTCATCAAAATGTTCAAAGCGTTGTGAGAACATCAGTTGAGTTTCAACACTTAAGTCTCATCGATATGGAAAATTATTGGGCGACTGGAGAACCACTCGGCAAGGCTGGCGCTTACGCGATCCAAGGCATTGCAGCACAGTACATTCCTCGTATTGAAGGAAGTTATAGTAATGTGGTGGGGCTTCCTTTACATGAGACAGTACAGTTATTAAAGGCTGTTAAGGTACTAAATTAACTGCTTTATTAAAAAGAATTTTTATAATGTTTCGAGTTTTAGTATGTCTGATGAGTTACTCATTAATGTTACACCCATGGAGTGTCGGGTAGCATTAATTGAAAATGGTACGGTCAATGAGTTATTTGTTGAACGCACAGTAAAAAGAGGTTTGGTTGGTAATATTTATAAAGGTAAAGTTGTGCGCGTACTCCCTGGTATGCAAGCTGCTTTCGTTGATATAGGCCTATCTCGAACTGCTTTTTTACATATCAATGATATGGTCTGGCCACGTAGTCAACCAACCCCCAATGTATTTGAACTTTTGCAACCAGGGCAAATACTAACAGTTCAAGTCATGAAAGATATGCTGGGAACAAAGGGAGCACGTTTAAGTACCGATCTTTCTATTCCTTCACGTTATCTGGTTCTTATGCCTTATGGTAATCATATTGGTGTATCTCAGCGCATAGAAGCCGAGGAGGAGCGTGATCGTTTACGTTCGATGATTGAACGAATTCAGCAAGAGCATCAGTTACCGGGTTCAGTGATTGTACGAACTGCTGCTGAGGGTATTGACGAGGCTTCAATTGCTCAGGATATGGCATATCTGGCTAAACTCTGGGAATATATACAACGTAAACAGAAAAGTATTGCAGTTCCTTCATTAATTTTTGAAGAACTGCCTTTGCCACAGCGTGTAATACGTGATCTGGCTAATGGAGAGACAGATAAAATTTATGTTGATTCACGTGAGATACACGGCAAGCTTTGTGAATTTATTGATGAGTTTGTTCCAGGTATGCAAAATCGTCTGATTCATTATCCTGGTGAGCGCCCGCTTTTCGATTTATACAATGTTGAAGAAGATATTCAAAAAGCATTACAGACACGTGTAGCTCTCAAATCAGGTGGCTATCTGATGATTGACCAGACTGAGGCGATGACGACTATTGATGTCAACACTGGCTCATATGTGGGTGGGCGTTCACTCGAAGATACCGTGTTTAAAACCAATATGGAAGCAACACAGGTTATTGCCCGCCAGCTCAGACTTCGAAATCTGGGAGGCATTATCATTATTGATTTCATTGATATGCAGGAAGCAACACATCGGGAAGAGGTGTTGAACCAGTTTGAAAAAATGCTGGAACGTGATCATGCCAAGACCAAAATTACTCAGGTTTCTGAACTTGGTTTAGTGGAAATGACACGCAAAAGAACACGTGAATCATTAGAGCATTTATTGTGTGAATCATGCCCTACCTGCCAAGGTCGTGGTTATGTTAAAACTGCTGAGACAGTATGTTACGAGATTTTTCGTGAAATTATGAGATATGCGCGTGCCTATGAATCTCAGAGTGGCTTTACTGTTGTTGCACATCCATCGGTGATAGATCGTTTATTAACAGCAGAAGCACCAGCTGTAGCAGATTTAGAGCATTTCGTGAATCGAGTTATCAAATTTCAAGTGGAAAATTTATATACTCAAGAGCAATATGATATCATTCTGAGCTAAAATTGTAACAGGATTTCACTAAATAGTTGTTACAACTGAAATTTTACATTTATATGCAGTTTCACCCATACTATTTGCAAGTAGCCAAAGACCTATGGTTTTAGATTTTTCGGTCTTAGCAAGTGAGGTTGAAAATGAATATTAGTGAGCAAATTTTAAAACGCGGATTAAAACATGTATTGGACGGTCAGAAGAAAAATACATGTTATATGCTAGATGAGAATGGTCGCGAAGTACAAATAACAAAAGCAATGGTCGTGACAGTGTGTCAACAGGTTCTCAAACAGTGTCGTAATATTAAAAATTAAGGGGTAATTTTAGCCCCCTTAATTTTTTGATGTGTATAGATTTTATAAGTACTATGCCTGTTTTAACACCTGATCATCTGTTGTTTTCTGTGGTATTTTTTTCTGCTGTGTTTGTACGATTTTTTCAAATTTTATTATTTCATCTTCTAGGTGGGTAAGCAGGTTTTGCATTTTAGGTAATGCATGTCTGCAAGCGATTAAGCCGACCTCCAGTTTGTCCTGATAACTGGTCATGGTAATATTCAGTGCTTGCCCATCAAGAACAATAGATGCAGGGTAGAGGGCATCTAGTTGAGCACCATTCCAGTAAAGTGGTTCACGTGGACCTGGGACATTGGAGATAACGAGATTGAAAGCCTGACGTTTTGGCATCATACCTGAAAGAATATTGAGTCCAGCTGGTCCATATACAAAAGCACTATAATTCAGAATTTGATTTGCATTCATCCGTTTAAAACGTTGTTTGGCATTCTGAACACTACGCTGTACGATATTTAGCCTTTCTAGAGGATCTTCTTTATGTGTGCCCAGATTGGCTAAAATCATGGTAATTCTGTTGCTGACATCGGAATCATCATCACGGATAGAAGCTGGAACCATCGCAATTAGCGGTTTTTTCGGCAAGCTATCTTGACTGACCAGATATTCACGTAATGCACCTGAACATATTGCCAGAACGATATCATTAATGGTTACACCGAGTGCTTTGGAGATGGTTCTCAGGCGGTCAAGTTCAAAGGACTGTGCTGCAAAGCGACGGGATGAGCTAACGCGCTGATTTAAAATACTGCTAGGTGCTTGAAAACTCGACACATAGTCAGGGTTTTTTCCCATATCGTTAAGAACAGTTTTTGTTAGTTCTTGAATCACTGTTGGCGCAGCTTCTATTTGTCCTTTTATGGTAGTTAAAACCTTTTTGATCTTACTGCTCTTAGGTTCTTTTAAACGTTTAGCACGTTTATTTTCAATGCACCATGGTGGGGTAATATGTTTGGTAGTAGGATCTTTTGAAAATGATTTTTCGAGTAAACGCATACCAGCAACACCATCTACCATGGCGTGATGAATTTTAAAATACATAGCAAAACGATTACCTTCGATCCCCTCAATAATATGACAGGTCCATAATGGTTTGGCTCGATCAATCAATGCACTGTGTTCTTGTGAAATGTAACTTAAAAGTTCACGGATGCGACCAGGTTGTGGAAGCGCAATATGGCGAAAGTGATGATCAATATCAAATTCTTCATCTTCATCCCAGAAGAGCCCATTCAAATAATTATTAAATGGAGCAACTGGAGTACTTTTGGAATTACGGATATCGGTAACCAGATCCTGGATAAAACTTGCAGGTGCATGTTCCGGGATCTGAAATAAAAACAAGCCCCCAACATGCATAGGCTGTTGACGTTTTTCTAAGGAAAGAAAAATAAAATCAATCGGATGTAAAGGACGCATATTTATATTTGCCTCACTGCAAAATCCAACAACTCCATTTGGGTGTTGTTTTTAGAATTATAGAACTACTTTAGATAGTATGATCGTTTTTAAGATCAAAAGCTAAATTTTTTAGTGAATATAAAGTAAAAAAAAGCTACTTTAAAAAGTAGCATTTTTAAAAAATTATTTTTTTAAATTACCCGCATGTAGACCACATTCTTTGTGTGTCGCTTCTTCCCACCACCAGCGTCCTTCTCGTTCATGCTGGTTGGGTAAAACTGGGCGTGTACAAGGTTCACAACCGATTGAAATAAAGCCCTTTTCATGTAAAGGATTATATGGAATCTCCATCATCCGGATATAATTCCAGACATCAGCACTAGACCAGTTTGCCAGAGGGTTGTATTTGATTAACTGTTTCCCTTCACCAGAAAAGCCCGAATCAGACTGAATAACAGGAATTTCATTACGCGTACCTGGGCTTTGGTCTTTGCGTTGACCTGTAATCCATCCATCCAGAGTTGCCAGTTTTTTACGAAGTGGCTGAACTTTGCGAATCCCGCAGCATTCCTGATGACCATCTTCAAAAAAGCTAAATAATCCCTTCTGATTTACCAAATTTTGAACTGCCTCAGACTCAGGGAAGCAGATCTCAATCTGGATATTATAATGTTTGCGGATGGTTTCCATAAACTGATAGGTTTCAGAATGCAAACGACCTGTATCCAGGCTGAATACACGAAAAGGTTTACCTAGATTTGAAGCCATATCAATTAAAACGACATCTTCTGCACCAGAGAATGAAATTGCAATTTCACCTTGCTGGTTCAAGGCAAGTTCTAAAATTTCTGTAGGAGATTTTTCTGCATACTCTGTAGCAAGTGCATCAACAATATCAATAGTCGGTATGGCTGTCATTTGTGTTCCTGGCAATTCGCTTGGATGCTAGCTTAGTCTTAATTCAATTAATTCTAAAGTAAATCAAATATCATGCTTAGCAGATTTAATAAAATAGATATACAAAAAATTGATTTATAAACCAAATGCTAGAATTTAAGCACTTTAATGATATGATATTGCCAATTTTTTTATGGCATTTGGGAGAACCCATGGAAATCGTATGTCTTGATCTAGAAGGTGTATTAGTTCCAGAAATTTGGATTAATTTTGCAAAAAAAACTGGAATTAAAGAGCTCGAAGCAACTACACGAGATATTCCAGACTACGATGTACTCATGACTCAACGTTTGAATATTCTAAAACAACATGGTTTAGGATTAAATGATATTCAAGCAGTGATTGCAGATATGGGACCTTTGCCTGGTGCAAAAGAATTTGTTGAATGGGTACGTACCCATTTTCAACTGGTTATTTTATCAGATACGTTTTATGAATTTGCTCATCCGTTAATGAAGCAACTTGGATGGCCAACTATTTTCTGTCATAAACTGGAAACTGATGAAAATGGTATGATTACAGCTTACAAGCTTCGTCAACCAGACCAGAAACGTCAGGCGGTAAAATCTTTACATGCATTAAACTTCCGTATCATCGCAGCTGGCGATTCTTATAATGATACGACTATGCTAGGTGAAGCAGATCATGGTTTTTTATTTGATGCACCTGATAACGTTATCGCAGAATTTCCACAGTTTCCAGCAATTCATGGTTATGACGCATTAAAAGAAGCGATTCGTAAAGTTTCTGTAAGAGATATTCCAGCATAATCTATTAAAAGGTTTAGTCCTGATAATAGGATATTTATTTTAAACAGACGCTTGATGGGTTTCATTGGGCGTTTTTGTTTTAGAGATCAATGTAGTTTCTGTCTACTATAAATTTCAATAGATTTTGTTATTTTCATATCATTTTCAACAAAATGATTATGGTGTTGTAGCTTAATTACTTATATAGGTAATTAAAAAGTGAAGTTAGTCCTCACTTTTTAATGTATTTATTTTCTTTTCACGACTAAAAGGTATGTAACCAGTCACGTTTATTGTGAAAGTCTGCGAGTGGGCTACTATGTTGCATGGCATAGTAGTGTTCACCTTTATGCGTGACTAAAACGGCACTTAAACCAATAAATAAATCTGACCAGTTTAATTTATGTTTCACCATAAAGTCAGTAAGATCAAGACTGACATTCAAGCCATAATGCGTACGTTTTAGCTGATTTAGCTCAATATCATAAGCAGGTTTTGGTGGCATGTCTTCAGGGTAGCGATATTCTTCAAATTGATAGGCTTGCCATGCTTCTGAGGGAGAAAGATTGATTTCACGGTAGTAATCTTCACCTTGAACACCAATAAATATTTCAAAACAGGTTTCTTGCCATAAAAAATCTTTACGTGGATGTGCCGCAACAGCTTCTGGATAAAGCAAAAGCTGATTTGGATCACGTAACCAGTATCCGACATTTAATGTATTTGGATTGACTTGTTCAATCGCACCGACAAGGGAGATGTCAAAAAAACGATCAAATGCATTCAGTTCATAACTTGCCATAAATGATTAGTATCTCAAAAGCGTTATGAACGCTATTTACTTAAATGGGCGTGGCGAACAAGATTGGAAAGTTTAGGATTTTGTTGTTTGGCTTTTTTATAAAGCAAAGCAACTTTCCCGATGGTTTGCACAACTTCAGAATTGCTGACATTTGCAATTTCTGTAATGATTGCACTACGGACTTCACGGTCTTCACCTGAAATTTTAATTTTAATCAGTTCATGATCATTTAATGCACGGTTGATTTCTTCAATGACATTTTCAGTTAAACCATGTCCGCCAATCATCACAACTGGATTTAATGCATGACCAATTTGACGTAAACGCTTGCGTTCTTGGATGGATAAAGCCGCCATAAAAAGATAACCTGATTTTAAAAACGACCTAGTATAGCAAATCCCAAAATTAAACGCTCAAAATTCTGTAGAAATAATTGATTAACATTATTGGAAAAAATATTAGAAAATGAGTTGAATTAGATACACATCGCTACTGCAAGTTGTTATATTTTACCGTACAATAATTTGCTAGATGTCAATTTTTTATAGAGAGTTATGGCTACACGCATTACCAATCAAAAGTTATCTAAAAGTAGCCGTGCGTGGATGAGAGAGCATCTGGATGATCCTTTTGTAAAAAAAGCACAAAAGGAAGGCTATCGTGCTCGTGCAGCGTATAAACTGCTTGAAATTCAAGAGAAATACAAATTAATTAAACCTGGTATGACTGTTGTCGATCTCGGTGCAGCACCTGGTAGCTGGTCGCAAATTGCAGGTAAGTTAGTTGGGGAGAAAGGTCTGGTTATTGCTTCAGATATTCTGGAGATGGATGCTTTACCTGATGTAACTTTCTTACAGGGTGATTTCCGCGAAGAAGAAGTTTTCGAAAAATTGTTAAATATTTTAAACGGACGCGCTGTTGACGTTGTAATTTCAGATATGGCCCCCAATACATCTGGTAATAGGGCTGTTGATCAACCTCGCCAGATATATTTATGTGAACTTGCGCTAGATTTTGCAAATAAGGTACTGGGACCTAATGGGCAATTTGTGGTAAAAGTATTCCAAGGCGTTGGCTTTGATGAATTTCGAAAGCAAGTTGTTGACAGTTTTGATGTGCTGAAAACAGCAAAACCTGCTGCTTCACGTGCACGTTCGAAAGAAGTTTTTTTAATTGGACAGGGCCGTAAAAAAGCATTGCGATAAAGTCTACTTGCCAAGTAGCTAAAAATTGTGCATTTTGTACGTTTTTAATTTATTGTGAAGCAAATTACTCGCTTTTGTTAAGGGTCACCCAACTGTGGGCAAGATCAAATTAGATTGATATGGGAATAAAGCTTTGAGCGATCTCTTCAAAAATGCCGTATTGTGGCTAGTTATTCTAGGTGTGCTGATTTTAATTTTCAGTAACATCAGTGACCGCAATAAGCCTGCATCAATGAACTATTCTGAGTTCGTTGCAGCGGTGAATGCCGGTCAGATTAAGCAAGTCACAATTGATGGTGAAAGAATAAGTGGCGAAAAAACTAATGGATCGGACTTTGAAAGTATTCGCCCAGCGGTTCAAGATCCTGAACTTATGCCTAACCTTATCAAAAACAAAGTTGTTGTTGAGGGCACTGCGCCACAACGCCAAGGTTTGTTAATGCAGCTGCTTATTGCGAGCTTCCCTGTACTATTGATTATTCTATTATTCATGTTCTTTATGCGTAACATGGGTGGTGGTGCAGGTGGTAAGAACGGTCCGATGAGTTTTGGTAAATCAAAAGCAAAAATGCTTTCTGAAGACCAAATCAAAGTGACATTTCAAGATGTAGCTGGCTGTGATGAAGCAAAACAAGAAGTTGTTGAAATTGTCGATTTCTTGAAAGACCCTGCCAAATTTAAACGTTTAGGTGCAACAATTCCTAAAGGCGTATTGATGGTTGGTCCTCCTGGTACAGGTAAGACGTTACTTGCAAAAGCAATTGCAGGTGAGGCTAAAGTTCCATTTTTTAGTATTTCTGGTTCTGACTTTGTAGAAATGTTTGTTGGTGTTGGTGCATCTCGTGTACGTGACATGTTTGAACAGGCAAAACGACATGCGCCATGTATCATCTTTATTGATGAGATTGATGCAGTAGGTCGTCATCGTGGTTCAGGTACTGGTGGTGGTCATGATGAGCGTGAGCAAACACTTAACCAGATGCTTGTTGAAATGGATGGTTTTGAAGGTAATGAAGGTATTATCGTTATTGCTGCCACAAACCGTGCCGATGTTTTAGATAAAGCTTTACTTCGTCCAGGTCGTTTTGACCGTCAGGTTATGGTTGGTTTACCAGATATTAAAGGCCGTGAACAAATCTTGAATGTTCACTTGAAAAAATTGCCTTCAGTCACTGGTGTGGATATTAAGGTTCTTGCACGTGGTACACCTGGATTCTCTGGTGCGCAATTGGCAAACCTTGTAAATGAGGCTGCGTTGTTTGCTGCTCGCCGTAACAAGAATACTGTCGATATGCATGACTTTGAAGATGCTAAAGACAAGATCTATATGGGACCCGAGCGTAAATCGATGGTACTTCGTGAAGAAGAGCGTCGTGCAACTGCATACCATGAATCTGGTCATGCTATCGTGGCTGAATTGCTTCCAGGAACAGACCCTGTTCACAAAGTGACGATTATGCCACGTGGTTGGGCATTAGGTGTAACTTGGCAGTTACCTGAGTTTGACCAGACTAGCCACTATAAAGACAAAATGTTGAATGAAATTTCGATTTTGTTTGGTGGTCGTATTGCTGAAGAAATTTTTGTAGGTCAGCAATCAACAGGTGCATCTAATGACTTTGAACGCGCAACAAAAATGGCGCGAGCAATGGTAACCAAATATGGTATGTCCGATAAGCTTGGTGTAATGGTTTACGAAGATGATTCACAGCAATCATTCTTGGGTAGTATTGGTAGCCGTACGATTTCAGAAGCAACTCAACAGCAAGTTGATGCTGAAGTGCGTCGTATTATTGACGAACAGTACCGTATTGCACGTGATCTTTTAGAAAATAATAAAGATATTGCACATGCGATGGTAAAAGCATTAATGGAATGGGAAACGATTGATCGTGAACAAGTCCGTGACATTATGGAAGGTCGTGAACCAAAACCACCTAAAGTTTATGTTGCTGAAAATCCTGTGATTGATGTAACACCAACCGATGGTCCTTCAACACCTCCACCATTACCTGCTAGTTAATTAGAATGTTGAAAAAGAGTCTCTTATGAGGCTCTTTTTTATATTGAGGTTTTCTATAATGACTTGAAAAGTTTTCAAACATCGCATTGTGAGAGTTGTTAGAATTGATTCCAAATTTAAATTAAGGAGAGTCTCATGCGGTTAATGCCATTACCAAAGCAAGTTTTAAAATGTGGGCATTTGAGTCTGGATTTATCTATACCGCATGTTATGGGAATTTTAAATGTAACACCAGATTCATTTAGTGATGGTGGAAAGCATAATGAAAAAGATCAAGCTGTAGCATACGCATTAAAAATGATTGAGGATGGTGCGACGGTTATAGATATTGGTGGGGAATCTACTCGACCAGGTGCATCTCCTGTATCAGTTGATGAAGAGATTTGTCGTGTTATACCAGTAGTCGAGGCTTTATCTAAGCATAATGTAGTGTTATCTATCGATACTTCAGAGCCAGAAGTTATTAAAGCCGCTGTAAGAGCGGGTGCACATATTTGGAATGATGTACGGGCATTAACTCGCCCCAAAGCTTTGGAAACAGCTTCCGAACTTGATATACCTGTGATTATCATGCATATGCGTGGTGAACCAACAACAATGAATAATCTTGATCAATATGATGATATTACAGAAGATGTTATTCTGGAATTGAAACAACGAGTTGAAGATGCGATCAAAGCGGGTGTAAAATCCGAAAATATCCTGATAGATCCAGGTTTTGGCTTTGCAAAGAATGCTAAGCAAAATCTTAAACTTTTAAATGAATTTTATAAATTAAATGAAATGGGATATCCAATACTTTCGGCTTTATCCCGAAAGCGTTTTATTGGTGAAGCGCTTAATGGTGCCGATGCTCAAAATCGTGCTGTAGGAAGTGTTACAGCGCATTTAATGAGTATCCAGCAAGGTGCCTGTATGGTCAGAGCACATGATGTTAAAGCAATGAGTGATGCGATAAAAGTTTGGCGGGCGACTGTTCTTCTTTAAATTTAAAAGAATATTAAGATCATTATATCACTTGGTTTNTTTATCCAATCATATATGCTAAAGACTTAAGCGACTGTTTAAGTCTTTTTTTATAATTATGGGTTAAAATGAAAACACAAATAAAATTACTTACACTGGCGGTGACAACACTTATAGTTACTGGATGCTCAAAACTTCATAATACGAATACAAGCGTAACCGAGATAGTCTCTGAACCTACAATATCCCCAGTATATGCACCAGCACCTGTTTCACCGTTAAGTAAGCAAAGATCTGCAAGTGGAAACTCACTTGGTCCTCAACGAATACTTTCGGCATATACTTATCCTGATTTTTCCCGTCCAAATGTAAATACTGAGAAATATCAAAATCTAGAACAAAATCCTGTGCACGAAGTGCTTAAAGAACCTATATCTACTTTTAGTATTGATGTAGATACTGGAAGTTATGCAAATGTACGACGTTTTCTTGAAAAAGAGGGGAGATTGCCTCCTATAGATGCAGTACGTGTAGAAGAAATGGTGAATTATTTTAATTATTCTTATCCAAATCCAGCAGGACAGCACCCATTTTCAATCAATACTGAAGTTGTAGATTCACCATGGAAAAAAAATGCGAGGCTTATCAAAATTGGAATAAAAGCCAAAGATATTGAAACTCAGCAATTACCACCAGCAAACCTGGTTTTTCTTATTGATATTTCTGGCAGCATGGATATGCCTGATAAATTACCATTGGTAAAGAAAACACTCAGGCTTTTGACTGAACAGCTCCGCCCTCAGGACAAAGTAACTCTGATTACTTATGCAAGTGGAGAGAAGCTTGTATTAGAGACTACTTCGGGAAATCAAAAAGATAAAATTTTAAGAGTGATTAATGGACTGAGAGCTGGAGGTTCCACTGCAGGAGAAAGTGCCATACAACTTGCTTATAAAGAAGCAGAAAAATCTTTCATTAAGAATGGAATCAATCGTATTTTAATTGCAACTGATGGTGATTTTAATGTTGGTATTACTGATTTTGAAACATTAAAGGGAATGGTTGCAGAAAAACGAAAGAGTGGTATTTCATTGACTACACTAGGGTTTGGAACCGGAAATTATAATGAAAAATTGATGGAACAATTGGCAGATGCAGGAGATGGAAATTATAGTTATATTGACACTGAAAAAGAGGCAAAAAAAGTGTTACAAAGGCAGCTTTCCTCGACACTTGCAACTGTTGCTCAAGATGTCAAAATTCAGGTCGAGTTCAATCCTGTTACTGTGAAAGAATATCGCTTGGTTGGATATGAAAATAGAATATTAAAACAAGAAGATTTCAATAATGATCGTGTAGATGCAGGAGATATTGGTGCAGGACACACAGTGACAGCATTTTATGAAATTATCCCTGTAGGTCAAAAGGGATGGCTGAATGAATCACGCTATCAAGCTAATCAGAATGTGATAGATTCGCAAAAAAATAAAGAATACGCTTTCCTGAATTTACGTTATAAACAACCACAACAAAAAAATAGCATTTTGCTTAGTCAGCCGATCACAGTAAAAACTCAACCATTAAATCAGGCTTCTGAAGATACTCGGTTTGCAATAGCTGTAGCTTCATATGCGCAACAGCTAAAAGGTGGCTCATATAATGGTGAGATGAAATGGCAGGATATTATTACCTTAGCAGAAAGTTCGAAAAAGAAAGATGATTTTGGCTTGAGACAAGAATTTATCGACCTGGCTAAAATTGCTAAAAGTTTAAGTTCAAGCCCTAAAGAATAGGTGAGTTGAGTAAAATTTAAATCTGCTCAATCAGTTTTTACAATTTGGTGTTTTGTATACTTTATGTTATATAAGCCTGCATAATTGTTATGCTATTTTTTTGTAGGTTTATATGTTCCAAGACATACTTCTCCCAATGTATGACGATGACTATTACCCTGATATTTTAGTCGCCGAAGTTAAAGCCTTAATCGAGAATTTTGCAAAAAAAGTTGATAAAACTGATTTATCCGAAACAGATATTTATCAATTTGCTAATAAAACAGTTTCTGAAATCAATGAGATGAAACCACAATTCGAAGATTTGGACTCCTCTCTTGATGATACTGCAGCCGATTATATAGCTGAAGCAATGATGATGATTGTTCAGGATGCAGGTTATCTCGATATTGAAATGGAAGAACTTGTTTCAAGCAGAGAGTGGTAATTACTCTCTGCTTTTATCAGGCTCTTAATAATAAATTAAGTTATTTATCATATAAAATAGTCTACTTAATCT
>NZ_OOGT01000061.1 GCF_900323515.1 Acinetobacter stercoris
TACCAGACAATGTAACTTGATTTAGTTTATGCGAGAACGTAAACTTCAGATTCAAAGCAGTCAACTGTTAATAACTCATTTGGCGAAAGCACAGGCATTTAAAATAAGACCTGAGTGATTAACCATCCCAGTTGTGCTGGCGACCATAGCAAGAGTGAACCACCTGATCCCATCCCGAACTCAGAAGTGAAACCTCTTCGCGCTGATGGTAGTGTGGGGTTACCCATGTGAGAGTAAGTCATCGCCAGCTCATTATTCAAGGCACCCTGATTCAATAGAATCAGGGTGCTTTTTTTATGCTTGTATATAAATTTTTATAATCGTATGCTAATTACATTATTTTATTCAAATAGCAAAATTAATTCTAAAATTAGGATATCTATTCATTAATAATGAAAAAAATGATACACGGCATATTGAGAACTCTGTTGTTTGTATTAATAGGAGTGGTGATTGGATAAATTATTTTTAAAACAGATCAAGTCTGAACTTCTAGAAAATGGTATTGTTAAAATACCAAAATTTATATTAAAAAAAGAATTGATATTAATTCAGTCTGATTTAATGTCAGAGCTTAAACGATTGAATATATATGCCAATAATAAAATAGTATCAAAAGATTTTAAAAAGATGGCTCCTTTTCAGCAGGTTGTCAGTTTATCTAAACTTATCAGAAAACCTCAACTTTTACAAAAATATATATCTGTTTTTAATGGTATTTTAGTTGGATTGTTCGATTCGGATTTTGATTTCGATATTGAACCACAACTTCTCTTAACCTTACCACAGCAGGAAAACTGGACTTTAAATGATCTAAAATGGCACGTTGATTCATTTTCAGATTTACTCAACTCATTGCAATTTTTTTTATTGATTGATGATGTCAAATCTCATGGTGGAGGAACTTTGATCCTAAAAGGATCACATGTTTTGAAAAATAGATATTCATTAACTCAATTGAACCATTTTTTATCGACAAAAACACTAGATGAAGTTTTTGAGATTGAGAATAAAAAATTATTACTAAATGAGATCGTCGGATCTGCTGGGGATGTGTATTTAATGGATATGCGGGTTTTGCACTCCCCGAGTATAAATGCTTCAAATAAAATAAGAATGATGGCGACTTACAGGTTTCATAAGAGAGATTATTAATAATTAAAAAGCCTTTAGCATCCATACTAAAGGCTTTTTATATTGGTTATGTGTTTGATACAACTCCTGTCATATCTTACATCCATGTTTTCATTATAAATTTTGTAGTTCTTGTTTAAGAAACTTCCTGTTCCTTGTTGAGTTCATAATATTAAAACCAGGTGTTTTATAAAAGCCGCTTAGTTCTACATCTTATGTAAGTTAAAGCTTACATAAGATGATAGACTTCACAAAAGTGATTGTAGATATACTTTGCTTGTAACCCTGGTTAACTAATAAGACAAGCGGGCGTATAATTTAAGGACATAAGGAGTCATTATGTCTGAAGCAGCAGAGTCCACGCACTATATTGAGTATGGAACAAAATCCTTTTATGCAATATTACTTTCTTTATTTTTAGCAGGATTTGCCATATTTTCATCATTGTACTGTGTGCAACCGATGATGCCTTTTCTCGCCAAATTTTTTAATATCACACCTACCCATAGCAGTTTTCCGCTTTCATTTTCTACCGTATCACTGGCTTTAGGGCTTTTATTTGCTGGGCTTATTTCAGACCGCTTTGGTCGAAAGCCAATTATGGCGATTTCCTTATTTTCGACCTCTATTCTTTTATTGCTCAGTTCTTTTTTACCTTATTGGGAAGTCTTTCTAACTACACGAATGTTTATCGGTCTGGCGGTAAGTGGTGTTGCATCAGTTGCAATGACGTATATCGGTGAGGAAATAGCGGATAAAGATGTTGGGTTTGCTATGGGGCTTTATATTTCAGGGACTGCTATTGGGGGAATGGGTGGCCGTCTGATTGCAGGTGTATTATTGGATTTTATTTCCTGGCAAACGGCAACTGCTATTATCGGAATATTAAATTTATTGATTGCTATAGTTTTTTATATTGCACTTCCAGCATCCAGACACTTTAAACCTTATCCAATCAATTTTTCCAGATTTAAAGAATCTTTTAGAAAAAATTTGGCTGATAAAAAATTACGTCTGCTCTTTGCAGAAGGCTTTATTTTAATGGGGTGTTTTGTAACTGTATTTAACTATATCAGTTATCACCTTTTGGAAAAACCATTTGAGTTATCACAAACATGGATTGGCTTGATTTCGATTGCTTATTTATCAGGAATTTATAGTTCTCCGAGAGCTGCAAGCTGGAGTCGTAAATATGGTCGGGATAAAGTATTACCAATTATGTTTTTGACTATGCTTTTTGGTTTATGGATCATGATGATTCCCTCACTTTGGGCAGTTCTGATTGGTTTGCTGATTTTTACATTTTCATTTTTTGCAGGTCATTCTACAGCGAGTAGCTGGGTTTCCGTTCAATCTTTACAATATCGAGCTGTAGGATCTTCGCTTTATTTATTCTGTTATTATGTCGGTTCCAGTTTATTGGGAAGTAGCGGCGGGCTGGTTTGGGAAAGTTTTGGCTGGTTAGGATTGACCATCAGTATTTCTGTTATTTTACTTATTGGGTTTTTCATTGCAGGGCGTTTAATAAAATTAACAGATATAGATAATCGTACTTAGCTATTTCTTGGAAATATTTATTTTTAATTGTTTGAATATTATATGTATTTTTTGAATTTATAGTGAGTGTTTACAGTAGCTTATTCAAATCACGATAAATTGAATAGTCCATCGTTTAAGAAGTGAATTGATATATAGCCGATTTTGAAGTGTATAAATGCTATTCAATTCATCGTATTTTCATTACTGGTTTTTTATATCCTGATCCATTCAAGATATTTTTAAATTTGTATAAATTTTAATCTATCAGATTAAGTCATTTTCATGTTAAAATGAGCGCCTTTCATCTTTGATCTATCCGATCGCCAACCGCCAATCGAGATTTTCTACCATGTCTACTGCATATACCGCTCAAACCGCGCCAAAAGCGTTGTTTGATTATGACAAATATTGGGCGTCATGTTTTGAACCAGCCCCATTTTTGCCTATGTCACGTGAGGAAATGGATGTACTCGGTTGGGACAGTTGTGATTTTATTTTGGTTTGTGGTGATGCTTATATTGATCATCCATCTTTTGTATCAGGTATTATCGGTCGTGTACTCGAAGCTCAAGGTTTTCGTGTCGGGATCATCGCCCAGCCTGACTGGACTAATGTAGAATCATTTCGTGTATTAGGTAGACCTAATATTGCTTGGGGTGTTACAGCAGGCAATATGGATTCAATGATCAACCGTTATACGGCTGACCGTAAAATCCGTTCGGATGATGCTTATTCTCCAAATAATGTGCCAAATAAGCGTCCTGACCGTGCCGCAACTGTTTATTGTCAGCGTTGTCGTGAAGCTTTCCCTGATGTGCCTGTTTTATTGGGTGGAATAGAGGGTTCATTGCGTCGTATTGCTCATTATGATTATTGGTCAGATAAAGTACGTCGTTCGATTTTGATGGATTCAAAAGCGGATCTGTTGATGTATGGTAATGGTGAGCGTTCAATTATTGAAGTCATGCACCGTTTAGCCAAAGGTGAGAAAATCTACGAGATTACAGATGTTCGTGGTACAGCATTTATCATTAATAAAAATAATCGTGTTTCTAAAGCACAGTTTGTTGAAATTGCTTCTAATGATGTAGATACAGTTGGTCGTGTTGATCCGATTATCAATCCTTATGTCATGACAGAAGATCTGGATGGTTGTGAGATTGAGAAAGATAAAGGTAACTCTTTAACTCAATACCAGAATTTTCAAAAAGAAGTGGTTGTAAATCCTGTGGTTCGTGAAGGAGATGATCTGGATGCTGATACACAAATAGTCCATCTTCAACCTTCATCTAAAGCGATTAAGCATAAATTACCTCCTCGCGAATTGGCTGTCATTCGTTTACCGTCTTTTGAGCAGGTGGCAAATGATCCTGTTTTATACGCACATGCCAATCGGATTTTGCACTTGGAAACCAATCCGGGCAATGCACGTGCAATGGTGCAAAAACATGGTGAGCGTGATGTGTGGTTAAATGCACCACCTATTCCATTGACCACTGAAGAAATGGATTACGTGTTTGATTTGCCTTATGCACGTCTGCCACATCCATCTTATGGTGATGCACGTTTCCCTGCATTTGATATGATCAAATTTTCAGTCAATATCATGCGTGGTTGTTTTGGTGGGTGTACTTTCTGTTCGATCACAGAGCATGAAGGACGAATTATCCAGAACCGTTCTGAAGATTCAATTCTACGTGAAGTTGAAAAGATTCGTGATACCGCACCAGGTTTTACCGGGATTATCTCTGATTTGGGTGGACCGACTGCGAACATGTACCGTTTGCATTGTAAAGATCCAGAAATTGAAAAAAACTGCCGTAAGCCTTCCTGTGTTTATCCGGGAGTGTGTCAGAACTTACATACCGATCATGCACCACTTACTCAACTCTACCGTAAAGCCCGTGCAATCAAAGGCATCAAGAAAATCCTGATCGGGTCGGGTTTACGCTATGATTTGGCTGTTTTAAATCCTGAGTATGTCAAAGAATTAGTACAACATCATGTCGGAGGCTATTTAAAAATTGCCCCTGAGCATACTGAAAAAGGTCCTTTATCCAAGATGATGAAGCCGGGTATAGGAACTTATGACCGTTTTAAACAAATGTTTGATCGCTTTAGCAAGGAAGTGGGCAAAGAGCAGTACCTGATTCCGTACTTTATTGCAGCTCACCCTGGAACTACAGACTATGACATGATGAACCTTGCGATCTGGCTTAAGAAAAATGGTTTCCGTGCCGATCAGGTTCAGACGTTCTATCCATCCCCTATGGCGACTGCGACAACCATGTACCACACAGGTAAAAATCCGTTGGCAAAAGTGGCACGTTATACTGAAAACGTAGATATCGTGAAAGGTGAAAAGCATCGTCGTTTACATAAAGCATTCTTGCGTTACCATGATCCGAATAACTGGCCTTTGTTACGTGATGCTTTACGCGAAATGGGGCGTGCAGATTTGATTGGTAACTCGAAGCAGCATCTGATCCCAACCTATCAACCGCAAGGGACTGATGGACAATATCAGTCTGCCCGTAAGAAAAATTCGACTGTTGCAGGTGATTCGCAAAAACGTTCAAGTTCAAATGTTGTGCGTGGGCAGCAGAAGCATCAAGGAAATCAGCCTAAAAAAGGTCAGATGCTAACCCAGCATACAGGTTTGCCACCACGTGAAACAGGTGATACTAAAAAGCCATTTTCTGGAAATAAAGCAAAGAGTAAGTCAAGACCCAGAGTAAAATCATAAATAAGAAGGACGCAAAAGCGTCCTTTTTTATGAGAAAAATGAATTTAAAATAATGTATGAGGATATCAGGTTGTTTACAAATTATACAAATTTTAATGTATTCGGACGTTGAAATGATTCCGTGTAAGTCATATCATGAGTAAAGACAAATAAATTATAGTGTTAGATGTCTTTACAATTTCTCAAAGTTGTAATATTAATTTAATCTAGTTATTGGATAATTTTTGATATAAAAGTGTCGTAATTTCAACAAGGAAATAAAAAAGAACGACAGGTGTCAAATACAGTGTAAAAAATTAGATAAAACACACGAACATTAAGTTCTTGTCCAAGTGAAAATGTTTGTTGTTTTGTGAGGATTAAATTTCAGGTAGGATGTAAGTCGGTATAAAAATATTTGGGATAACAATATTATCAGTGCTTACTGAGACAAAGATTATAACTATATTAAGGAAAAGAAAATGAACATAATCATCATTGTGAGTATGATACTACTTACAATTGCAATCTTGGTGGTTTATAAGAATCAGACAAGAAAACGTCCAGCGGATAGTGTGCTTAGACAACGTGCGGTACTCAATAGTCAGGCACAAATCACGTTAATCCGATTGAAAGAAATTCTAACGGGGTCTACAGTTTTGGCTCAGGTTTCTTTTGATGCATTATTAACAACCAAGTATTTACATACGCGTCATAAATACCAGAACATGGTTGCAGATTTTGTGGTGCTGGATAAGGATTTTCAGGTCATCGCAATTGTTGCACTTGATGATATTAGTCCATCACTAAAACGTATACAACAGGATAAGTATCAGGATAATCTCTTGCAAATGGCAGGTTATCGTGTCATTCGCTATCGTGGTATACCTGATGAACAGCAACTCAGGCTCGATTTTATGAGCGACTTTAATTCAATAGAAAATATTGACGATTTTTCTGTTCAGGCTACAGAAAAACTAAAAATCTATGAGTCCAGTTCCCGGGCTTTTGGCTAATCTGATTTCTTGAAAATGCCTGCGTGGGGATGTAGGCATTTTCAAGGTGAATTTAAGGTAAAACTGCAACAACAGTCATTTCAACCAAGACATCAGGTCGGTACATTTTCGCTTCAACGCAGGTTCGTGGAAGTGCTTCAATATCCGAACACCATGCATCCCAGACTTCATTCATCCCTGCATAGTCATTTTCAATATCTTTGAGAAAAATCATTACAGACATGATATGGCTTTTATCTGTTCCCGCATCAGCAAGAAAACGATCGATAAGATCCAGTGTTTGTTGAGTCTGTCCCTTGATATCCAGGTCCAGATCAGTTGCGAGTTGACCAGCCAGATGTACGAGATTTCCAGAGATGGCTATTTCAGAAAAGCGTTTTTCTACATGTAAGCGTTTAACAGTCATATAAAGTCAAAAAATAATTTAGCTGAGTCAATAGTATCGAACAGCTTGATTTCTCCAAAGGAAAAAATCAATAAATTGTGTAATCAGTACAAATTCTGGTGAAACTTAAAGTGTAACTACTTAAATAACATTGTTATTTTTATACGGCATCATTGCTGCAACGATTGCGGTCAGAGCACAGCCACATGCCAGATATATTGCAACATAAAGCCATGATCCATTTCCCCAGATGACCAACGATGCTGCAATTGCAGGAGTGAATCCTCCACCAACAATACTTGCGACCTGATAGCCGACGCCGGCTCCACTATAACGGTATTCTGTTCCAAATAGAGAAGTAAAAATAGGCTGGTGTACGCTCACCACCATATCGTGGGCAACATTTGCGAGTAAAATGGCACAAATGACGATCCATAAAGTATTTTGTGCATCGAGTGCCATAAAGAATGGAAAAGCAGCGATAGAACCAATGCATCCACCCAGGATAGCCATTTTTTTATGATTGATTCTGTCAGAAATCCATGCAAAAAGAGGAATGCTGATACAACTGATAACACCAACCATGAGCGTGATATTCAGGAAAAATTGTTTATCCATCCCTAAATTTTGAGTTGAATAATTCAGGGCAAAGTTCGCAACAATATACATGGTGAGAAGTTCAGCCATGCGAAGGGCGATGATATAAAAAAAAGCTTTAGGATGGCGTGTGACTGCTTCTACAATAGGTAAGCGCTTGGATTGATGCTTTGATTGAACAACTTGTTCTATGAATTCTGAAGATTCACTCTGCCCCTGACGAATCCATAGTGCGACTGCAATTAAAACAACACTGGCAAGAAAAGGTATGCGCCAGGCCCACTGAGTAAATGCTTCATCACCTAGGATTGCAATAATCAGAGAAACAGCACCTGTTGCGAGTACCAGACCAACACCATAACCAACTTGTACGCCACTACTATAAAATGCTTTTTTGTTTTCAGGCGCATTTTCTACGGCCATAAGAGCTGCACCGCCCCATTCACCACCAACGGCAAAACCTTGTAAGGCACGTAAACTAACTAACAGGATTGGTGCCCACCAGCCGATGCTTGCAAAGTTGGGTAATAACCCAATGCCAACGGTAGAGATTCCCATTAAAACAACCGTGATAACCAGCATTTTTTTACGACCAAGTCGGTCACCAAAATGTCCGAAGACAATTCCACCTAGTGGACGAAATAAAAAGCCTACACCAAAGGTTGCGAGTGCTGCCAATGTCCCCATCTGGTTGCCAATACTTGGGAAAAATTGATCTTTAAAAATAAGTGCGGCAACGATGCCATAGAGAAGAAAGTCATACCAATCGACAACAGCACCAACGAAACTACTTAGAGCTGCTTTTTTTGCTTGTTGTTCTTGAATTTGGGAGGAATGATGTGCAAATTGCATGTAAACAGCCCATGACATAAACAGAGAGCCCTGTAATTTTCGGATTTGATCGTCACGCGAATCACAGGACAGGTATGCCAAAAGTAAAGGTGATTTTTGACATCTCAGCAAATACATGGGTAATGTATTGCGCGAATAAGCTTACTCTAAAAAATGCTGAGTGGGTTAAATAATTAGTATGATAAAAATCTTTTGATTAAAAAGTAAACTTATTTTACCAGAGGTTGAGCTGAATATCTTCGACTTTATCATTAAGTTGATAAACGCCGACCCCAACCAGTCTAAACTGGAAATGTGCTGGAATCTGCATTTCCTGTAAAAGTAAGTATATGACTTGAACCAGCTCATCTAGTGAGGTTAATGGATGTTTAAAACTTTTACTATGTTGTAGAACCTGAAAGTTTTTTAGTTTTAGTTTGACGCTAACCCCGCGTGCGATCATATTTTTTTTACTTAAACTATTCCAGATACTTTCACTTAATGGTTGCCAATAAGGTGAGCATTGCTCAAGTGTAAAGTCATTATCAAAAGTTGTTTCTTTAGAAATCTGCTGGCGTTGTCGTTCTGACTCGACAGGGCGTTCATCTATACCTTGAGCATACAAATAAAGCTGTTTGCCATATTTCCCAAAATGATGAATCAGCACAGCTTCTTCAATTTTTTGTAAATCACCTAATGTTTCAAGCTGTAATGTTTTCAGTTTTTCATGTGTGACTTTTCCGACACCCGGGATTTTTTTAAGTGGTAAATCATGAATAAAGTTTTGTACCTGACTGGGTTTAATCACACAAATACCATTAGGCTTATTCCAGTCAGAAGCAATTTTTGCCAGAAACTTGTTTGGGGCAACACCAGCAGAGGCTGTTAGCCCTGTTTCTGCTAAAATATCAGCACGTATTCTGGTTGCAACTTCTGTTGCACTTGGAATATTTTTCAGGTTTTCAGTTACATCCAGATAGGCTTCATCTAGTGATAAAGGTTCAATAATATGGGTATATTGCTGGAATATCTGATGGATCTGAGATGAGACATCCCGATATTTTTGAAAGTTCGGTTCAATGACGATGACTTGGGGGCATAGTTTTTTGGCTTGTGACATTGCCATAGCAGAGCGTAGACCATACTGACGTGCAGGATAAGACGCTGCTGCAATAACAGCACGCGGATGATGTGAAGAAATCACCACAGGAAGCCCTTTTAAATCAGGTCGTTCACGAAGTTCAACAGATGCATAAAAAGCATCCATATCGATATGTATGATTTTTCTCATCCACAAAATCATGCAAAAATATAGATGTCTGTATTCTAACCGATATTTTTATATAGTTATCTTTTGAAATAATAATAAAGACAAATCATGTCGCATAGTTTAGAAAAGAATAAGAGTGTATTTACTCTTAATCAGTTTTTAGTTTTGATGCCTAATGACTCTAGATAGATTTTCCAGTCACTCATATTTCCTGAAAAACGATTTAAGTCCACCGATTTCTCAATGCCAAGGATTTTACCAGTATTGCTATATTGCCAAAAAATCCATGGGCGTTTTTCTTTTAAGTCAGGCTTATCTTTGTATTCCCGAATCCAGATCGGTGTTTGTTGGAAGTTTCCTGTAAGAACCATGTTATAGAAGACTTTAGATGTATAAAAAACAGGTTGCTTCCCATAATGTTTTTTCAGAGCATCATGCATGATCTGAATTTCTTTTAAAAGCTGCTCTTTGGTATATTGATTGATACAGTTGCCATCATATTCCAGATCAATCACAGGCGCTAAAGCATCTTTTTTATTTGGAACCGTGTTGATGAAATTCTGAGTTTGAGATTTACCATCTTTACATAAGCGATAAAAATGGTAAGCACCGACATGTAAACCCTGTTCCCGTGCTTCTAACCAGTAATCCTGAAATTTATCATCTTTATAATCGCCACCTTCAGTAGCTTTTATATAAACAAACTGGTACTTTTGAGGCGAAATTTTTTTCCAGTTGATGTCACCTTGGTGATGGGAAACATCAAAGCCTTGTACAGGATAGTTTTGTGCAGCAGCGGGTTTTTGATAGGTTAATAGTAAAAACACAGCGACAACCAAAGCCATAGTCGTTACTAGCAGAATAGAGCGGTTACCAATCATTGTTTGGGCTTTGCAAGACTGTTTTCTCATTACCAGATCAAAAGTTAAATGTTTAGATTGAAGCATAGTCTGACTAATGCCTTAAGACTATGCCATTTATGCAATATTTATACTGACGTATCTTTGGGAATCTGTTTAAAAATAAATGCCGCCAAAATATTAATACATCCCAAACAAAGTAATGAAACATGAAAGGCTTTAGTCATGTGATCTGTACCATAATAATTGGTAAAAGCATTGAGTAATGTCCCTGCCAAAGCAACACCAATACTCATTGAAAGCATCATGATCATAGATAGGAAGCTATTGCCACTGCTTGCATCCTGTTGAGGTAAATCCTTAAGTGTAAGAGTATTCATACCAACAAACTGTAAGGAGTTGAGTGTTCCAAAAATAAAGAAATGAATCGCACGTACCCAAACAGGAGTTGCTTCAGTCGTAAGACTGAAACTGGCAATACAGGCACCAACCATTAACGTATTGATGATTAAAAACTTTCGGTAACCCAGTTTCTGGATAATTGGGCGAACAAGCGGTTTGGAAAAAAGAGAGCCCAATACCACAGGGGTCATCATAAGCCCAGTGATAAATGGATCAATATTAAATGCGACTTGTAACAAAAGTGGCATTAAAAATGGAATAGCATTTCCACCTAATCGGGCAAAAAAATTACCCAGGATTCCTATAGTATAAACCTGATTTTTAAATAACTTACTTCTAAATAGTGCATTTTGGTGTGTATGTGCATGATAAGCATAAACGAGTGATGCTATTACTCCAGCTACCAGCATGGAAATACTGAGCGTTCTTGAAACTTCTTTACTGGTAATACTCTCGATACCTAAAGCCAAGCCAACCATTGCAACAACAAGCAAAATGAAACCACTCAAGTCAAATTTCTTAACTGTCGGTTCAGTTACATTCGGCATTGCTTTAAATGTTACTAAAACCCCAAGTAAACCAATTGGTAAATTGATAAAGAAAATCCAGTGCCAGGTTGCTTTTTCTACCAGAAAACCACCTAAAGTCGGACCTAGGAGAGGGCCGACCAAACCTGCCAGACTCATCATACTCATGGCAGATAAAAACTGGGTTCGAGGGATAATTTTTAATAGTGCCAAACGTCCTACAGGTAGTAGGAAAGCTCCTCCTATTCCCTGTAATACCCGGAAAAAAATCAATTGGGAAAAATTCTGTGATAGCCCACAGCCAAGAGATGCAATTGTAAATATAACAATAGCGGAGAAAAAGGTATTACGAACACCAAAGCGATCTGCAAACCAGCCACTTAAGGGAATACACGCTGCGACAGAGAGTACATAACTGATTACTACGCCATGCATACGCAATGGGTTTTCATTCAGACTTTGTGCCATAGCAGGCAGGGCAGTATTGATAATCGTGGTGTCCAAGCCCTGCATAAAAAAGCCAATCGACACTAAAAAAACCAAAAGCCTGAATTCTGGCTGTAAGCTCTGATGCGTTGGTGTTTGATTCATGACAACTGAAGAATAAGATTTGGTTATAGTTTAATAAAATTATTCAAAAAAAACTGTATCAATCGGTTTAATTATTCTTTAGGAAAAGAAGTTTTTTCAGATTGTTTAAACTAATGCCAGGGCTTTCATGCACATCATCATGAAATAAAAAAGGTGAATTTTATATTCACCTTTTTAATGAACTAGACAACAAACTTGGCTGGATGTTCCAGATTTTTGATCGCATTGAAAATTTGGTACTTATGTTCACAAACAATCAGTTTCGCACGATGTTGAGGAGGCAGGAAACCTTCCTCGGTCGCATGATCCAGTTGCTCAATCAAGGCATTATAGAAGCCGTTTACATTATAAAGCATCATAGGTTTTTGATGCTGGTTGAGTTGTCCCCAAGTCGCAATTTCAAGGATTTCCTCAAAAGTCCCAAGACCGCCAGGAAGAGCAATAAAAGCATTGGCACGTTCTGCCATCATGGCTTTACGTTCGTGCATGGTGCGTACTACGTGTAATTCTGTCAAATTACTATGTGCAATTTCATAATCCAGCATAAACTCAGGAATGACGCCGACAACTTCACCGCCATGTTCAATGACTGTATCAGCAACTTGACCCATGAGTCCGATACTTGCTCCACCATAAACAATACCAAAACCATGCTCGGCTATACCTTTGGCAAGTTGAATGGCTTTTTCCTTATAAATAGGGTTATTACCTGGTCTAGAGCCACAATAGAGTGCAACGAGGGGTTGAGTGGTTCTTTGAGCTTCTGGGTTTAAATTAAGTATTTCATCTGTCATTGGTTGTAGTGCACTATTCATAAATTATCATTCACCTTCAAATTATCATGTTCTTATTCATTACTCTACTTTAAGTCTAATCTAAGCAAAAAATGTGACAACATTGTGGTAAATAAAATATTTGTTTGAAAAGATTTGTAGGATGTGGGTATCCAATATTTGAATAAATATTAAGAAAATAAATAGAACACATTTCCACATAAAAATGATGAATTCCGTGTTGATCTTGATATAATTAAAGCTTGTTTCTCAACAAATGAATTAACATGGGTAGTGGTTGTAGTCGCTCCGAAAACAATTTGTCTGAAAAAAATCAGTCTATAGAAATAACAATAGCAAAAGTCACATTTGATTTTTTCTTTCCTTTGCAGAGCAAAAAAACTGTATTGTATTTTAGTGCAGGGGAGATTGATCAATGATATTCGAATGGATGTCCGATCCTTCAGCTTGGGTGGGGCTTGCAACCCTTGTTATCTTAGAAATTGTTTTGGGTATTGATAACCTGGTCTTTATTGCAATTCTTGCAGAAAAACTTCCTCCGGAACAACGTAATACAGCCCGAATTACAGGCTTATTACTGGCATTGTGCATGCGGATGGTTTTACTTGCATCTATTGCATGGGTTGTCACTTTAACATCTCCACTGTTTCATATATTTGATCACCCATTTTCTGGGCGTGATCTTATTTTGCTGTTTGGTGGTGTATTTCTGTTGTTTAAAGGAACGATGGAATTACATGAGCGCCTAGAGGGCGGACAGCAGCTCAAAGATGAAAACCCTGTCCATGCTGCTTTTTGGATGGTGATCGTCCAGATCGTAGTGCTTGACGCCGTATTTTCTTTAGACAGCGTAATTACGGCTGTTGGTATGGTGAAAGAGCTGTCAGTAATGATGATTGCAGTTGTGATTGCAGTTGGCATCATGCTTTGGGCTTCTAAGGCATTGATGGATTTTGTCAGCCGTCATCCTACAGTGGTTATTCTTTGTCTGGGCTTTTTGATGATGATCGGCTTTTCACTGATTGTGGAAGGTTTTGGTTATCATATTCCGAAAGGATACTTATATGCTGCGATTGGTTTTTCTGTACTGATCGAATTTTTGAACCAAACCATGCGTAGAAACCAAGAGAAAATGGTGACCACAACAGATCTGCGTTATCGTACAGCATCAGCAGTGCTGCGTATGTTAGGTGGTAAAAGTACCAGTTCAGAAAATCCGAATAACCAGCCAGAAGACGTACTTGCAACTCAGGCATTGGCAAATGAAATGTTTGATCCTGAAAATGGTGCATATCATAGTGTGATGGTACAAGGGGTTTTGGGACTTTCAGAGCGCCCAGTAAAATCTGTGATGACACCGCGTCCAGAGTTGGAATGGATTGATTTAAATGATGATCAGGAGTCTGTCAAAGAAATCTTAATGAAGATGACGCACTCTCGTCTGATTGTGGCACATGGTGAACTGGATAATATTGCCGGGATTGTCCCGACTCATAAAGTGTTAAATGACTATATAGAAACAGGCATTTTAAATTTTGAAAAGCATTTGCGTGAACCTGTCATTGTGCATGAAAATGCTCAAGTGTTGATGGTCATGGAACAGCTTCGCCAAGCACCATTACAGATGGCAATTGTATTGAATGAATATGGTTCAATTGAAGGGATTGCAACACCGATTGATATCTTGGAAGCGATAGCAGGGGAATTTCCTGATGAAGATGAACTGGAAGCTGCTGCTGAAAGCCTGGAAGATGGTTCATTGATGCTCGAAGGCTCTACTGATATCCGTCATGTATCATTGCTTTTAGGTTGTGATTTGGTCGATGAGTCAGAGCAGTATTCGACACTTTCAGGATTTATTTTGTTCCATTTGGGACGTTTACCTCAAAATGGTGAAAAGTTTGAATCGAATGGTTATGTCTTTGAGGTTGTGACGATGGATGGTCATAAGATCGAGAAAGTACATATCACTTCAACTGAACAACCTGAAAATACTGAATGATAGGTTTTTTCTCATCAGTTTTATGCCTTAATTAAGCTATTTTGATGAGCTAGTCTATAAATATAAAGATGAGTTCAAAAGGTTACTTTTACTATGGTAAAAGTAACCCAAACCATTGTTATCAGCATAACTGCCTGCTTATGCTTTTCATAAACGTCATAAAATATATTTAGGGATAAACAGCTTTAAATGACGTTAACAAGAGAGTTGATATTTTCTAGAGTTAGATTTTTATCTGGAGTCCTTGTGTCCGATCAATCTTGCCCGTGTGGCTCAAAATCCTATAGCAACTGTTGTGAACCCTTACATTTAGGTCAGATTAAAGCTCAAACAGCAGAGCAATTGATGCGTTCCCGTTATAGTGCTTTTGCCAAACATGTCATTGATTACATCATCGAGACGACAGCTTCGGGGCAGCAACAGTTTTTAGATCGACAAGCAATTACAGACTGGAGCAAAGCCAACCAATGGTTGAAGCTCGAAGTTGTACACAGCAATGAAAAACTTGATAAACATCATGCTTTAGTCGAGTTTAAAGCACATTATCATGATGGAAAACAAACACATATTCATCATGAACTTTCTCATTTTGTAAAAAATCAGGCGATTTGGTATTTTTTAGATCCGACTGTAGAAATGCAAATTACCATGAAACAGGCTTGTATCTGTGGATCAGGAAAAAAATTTAAGCAATGTTGTGCTCAATTTATGTAGTTTTTTTCTAAAGATGTCTTAAAATAGCGCACATCAAAAACCCTAGTGGAAGAAGGGCGATGTTACTTACCGTAATTTATATTATTGCAATCACGGCTGAAGCAATGACAGGGGCGTTATCTGCTGGTCGGCGTAGTATGGATTGGTTTGGGGTAGTTTTGATTGCCTGTGTAACAGCATTAGGCGGTGGTTCAGTTCGTGATGTTTTACTTGGACATTATCCTTTAACTTGGGTAAAGCATCCTGAATATCTGGTTTTAACCTGTGCTGCGGCATTTGTTACTATTATTATTGCAAAATGGATGCGCCACTTACGCTCTATCTTCTTGTTACTTGATGCTTTAGGGTTAATTGGCTTTACAATTATTGGCTGTCAGATTGCTTTACAAATGGGGCATGGCTTCGTTGTATCTGCGGTTGCTGGCGTATTAACAGGGGTTTCAGGCGGTATTTTACGAGACATTTTGTGTAATGATGTTCCTCTGGTTTTCCGTCGTGAGCTGTATGCCAGTATTTCATTTGTTGCTGTAATTTTTTACTGGGTTTGTCAAAATATCGGTTTATCACTTGAAATCACGATTATTTCTACATTGATTTTTGGTTTTTCATTGCGCTGTATTGCGATTTATTTTGGTTTGGAGATGCCAAAATTTATCTATAAAGATGATGATGAACAATCTGCTTCATCTAAAGATGAAAATTAAAATTATATTTTTAGTTTAAAATGACTAAAATCTGCACAATAATAATTTCTGTCTTAAAGGCAGTCACTTCCCTTTCACGAAATATTGAGATCTAAATTATGGATTTAGTTTCACGTGTGCAGCGTCTGCCTATAGGTAAATTTCACTATACTCTGTTATGGGTTGTAGGTCTGGGGTGGATGTTTGATGCAATGGATACAGGAATCATTGCATTTATCATGGCGACTTTAGTGAAAGACTGGGGGCTTCTGCCTGCTCAAAGTGGAATGATTGTCAGTATTGGTTTTGTCGGTATGGCTATTGGTGCGGTATTTTCTGGTGGCTTAGCTGACAGATTTGGTCGGCGTACAGTGTTTGCTGCAACGCTGGTGACCTATAGTATTGCAACAGCATTATGTGCTTTTGCTCCTAATTTGACCTGGTTGTTAATTTTTCGATTTATCGTTGGGCTAGGTTTAGGGGGGCAGCTTCCTGTAGCTGTGACTTTAGTGAGCGAATATGTTCCTGCGCATGTCCGTGGTCGATTTATCGTGTTGTTAGAAAGCTTCTGGGGATTGGGATGGCTGGTTGCCGCCTTGATTTCCTATTTTGTTATTCCAGAATTTGGCTGGCATATTGCCTTTTTGATTGGCGGTTTACCTGCACTTTATGTATTCATGATTTTAAAGAAGGTTCCCGAATCAGTGCCTTATTTGATTAATCGAGGAAGAATAGATGAAGCGCATGCATTGGTTCAAAAACTGGAAAAACAGTGTGGTGTTGAGGTTATTCAAAACATAGAGGTGCAACCCGTTTCAGAAAAACACGAAGTTTCATTTCGGCAGCTGTGGTCAGGTGGTTTTGCCAAGCGTAGTTTGATGTTGTGGTTGATCTGGTTTGGAATAGTTTATTCCTATTATGGAATTTTTACCTGGTTGCCAAGTTTACTAGTTAAACAAGGCTACACCATAGTCCAGTCTTTTGAATATGTATTGATTATGATCTTAGCCCAGCTTCCAGGTTATATCGCTGCAGCATGGCTGGTTGAAAAACTGGGTCGAAAAGTTACATTGGCTGGTTTCATCGGGATGTGTGCTGTATCTGCTTATTTCTTTGGGCAAGCATCAACGGTGGGGATGATTATGTTCTGGGGATGCCTGATGTCTTTCTTTAATTTAGGGGCATGGGGCGTATTATATACTTATACACCTGAACAGTATCCTGCCAATATTCGGGCTTTTGGTTCGGGTTGGGCATCAGCAATCGGGCGTTTAGGTGGCATCGTGGCACCGATGGTGGTGACGCATATGATGGTGATGAATAATGGTTTTAGTCATGTATTTATGATGTTTACTGCTGTTCTTATTGCTGTTGCTTTGGTAATACTCATTTTGGGTGAAGAAACTAAAGGCAAAACTTTAGAATCAATTGGTTTATAAAAGGGGACTCGCGAAGAGAAATGTTTCTCTTAGTGAGTCAATCAATACAAAGCGATTAAGGGTTTTGCTCAAACCACTTAAGTACACGGTCAGGCGAACTTGCAAACCAGCCATGTCCAGCATTAGGTTCTGTATAAAAAGAAGTTTTAATCCCCTGAGATAATAGACGATCATAGTAGGTTTGTGCAGTAATCCAAGGCACGATGAGATCTGCACTGCCATGTTGAAGCAGTGTTGGAGGATGGTCTTTAGGTAAGTTCTCAGGAATAAAACAAACTGAACCTAAGCATGTGGCGTAGGATGCTGATTGGATCGCTAAAGCCTTAAACTGACCAGGGAAAGATACTGCCATACGACTGGTATTGTAACCCCCACTGGATAACCCTGCTGCATATTGCCGATTTGGGTTGAGAGGACCAAATTTACCATCTTTGACAGCATTCAATACATTGGTAATGAAACGATAATCACCTGAAGTTGTATATGCTGTTTTAAATACAGGTGCATTCGTTTCCCATACACTGCCTGCAACAGCATGCGGAGCTATCACGGCATATCCATGATCTAAAAGCTTTTGAATAAGCAAACCTTCATGGTAAATTCCAAATGGGTAATTACTTGCGTAAAAAAAGTTATTGATTAGACCAAACGAGCCTTGATAGATAAATACAACAGGCCAGCCTTCTTTAGGTGCCGTACCCTGAGGAATTTGATAGGTTACTCCACGAGTTACTGTTCCAAGTAAGTCGGCTGGTAGTCTAAGTGATTTTGATGGACAATTAATTGTTGCTGGAACGAGTCCAATTTTTCGTGTTTCTGTGCACATGGATGCCGCCCATGTTTGAGAGAAACTTAAACCAAGTGTTAGTAAGGCAACAGATTTTAATATTAAGTTAGTCATTTTTAGTACCTGAATTCTTTTTTGGATTTGATAGGGCATACGGATATACCCACTTTTTTCATGAAGAATATTTGTTATGTGAGCTGAAAGCATAGATTTAGAGCTTTCGATAAAAAGATTAGGGATGATAAAAATAGAGCGCCGGCTTTCTTGTTAGACAATAAGTTTTTGTTTTTGTAATTAATTATTTCTTAATAATAT
>NZ_OOGT01000054.1 GCF_900323515.1 Acinetobacter stercoris
ATTAAAAACAACTCAATTATTAGCATTTTTTTTATTAAACATTCTTTTTTATAAGTTATGCACAAAGCCTGATTTTGGATTTTGCTATTTCAGACGTAGCGTTTTGATAATTATTAAAGGTGTCGTCATGTCTCGTTTATTAGCAAAAAATATTCACGTGATTGAAAACAATCAAGATGCTGTTAATGCAGCATACCAAATAGCAGATTTAGCTTTGGTTGGACGTAATCAGCGTGATCAGAATAGAGAGCTACCTTTTGATGTGATCAAACTGTTCAGTCAAAAAGGCTTAGGTGGTATACGTATTCCAAAGGAATACGGGGGTGCATTTGTCAGTAATAAAACTGTTGCTCAGGTTTTCCGTATTTTATCCAAAGCTGATGCAAGTGTTGGACAGATCCCTCAAAATCAGTTTGGTTTGCTCAATGCAATTCACTATATTGCTTCAGATGAACAAAAAAAATTTATTTTTCAAGAAATTTTAAATGGTAAACGCATTGCAAATGGTGGCCCTGAACGTAATAGCAAAACGTCTAGAACTATTACTACCCCTCTGAGCATCATTGATGGGAAATACTATCTTGATGGTCAGAAATTTTACTCTACAGGCACTATTTTTGCGGACTGGCTTGCCATTCGGGCGATTCACCCTGAGGGTCATACCGTCTTGAGTATTGTTCCACGAAATGCAAAAGGGCTAGAAATTGTTGATGACTGGGATGGTTTTGGTCAAAGAACCACTGCAAGTGGCACAGTTAAATTAAATCATGTTGAAGTTGATCCATTTTTGATTATGGATGAAAGAAATTTAGCCAACCAGCCCAATTATCGTGGAGCATTTTCTCAATTGATTCAGGTTGCCATCGATGTCGGGATTGCTGAAGCAGCCTATGCTGATACGTTGTCCGCTGTTAATAAAGCACGCCCTATCGTCGATGCAAATGTTGAAAAAGCCAGTTTTGAGCAGTACACCATACAAGAGGTTGGCAAGTTGAGAATTCTGCTAGATGCAGCCATTTTATTACTGGATGAAGCAGCTGAAGCCATAGATGAACTTGATCAATTAGACCAGCTAGATGATGACGTAACTGCGACTGCTTCTGTACGAGTCGCTGAAGCCAAAGTCTATGCCAACGATGCAGCTCTACAAATTTCTGAAAAATTATTAGAACTTGGTGGTAGTAGATCCAGTTTGAGTGAAGCCAATCTTGATCAACATTGGCGCAATGCACGCGTACATACATTACATGATCCAGTTCGCTGGAAACTACATGCGATTGGTAATTATTACCTAAACCAGAAGATTCCTACACGCCATGCGTGGATTTAAGGAGTGAACCATGTCCTCTTATCACAATATTCAATCTTTAAACTCACAGCATTTCAAACCCGCGCACATTATTCAATCTGATGAAGAAGCTTTACAGATTGCTCAGCTTTTATCTGAAAAGTTTAAAGAAAATGCCGTACAACGCGATGTACAAAGAATCTTGCCTTTTGATGAAATTCAAGAATTTAGCCAATCTGGTTTATGGGCAATTACTGTACCTAAACAATATGGCGGTGCTGATGTCAGCAGCCTGACAGTTGCAAAAGTCATTGCTTTATTCAGTGGTGCAGATGGCTCGATTGGGCAAATTCCGCAAAATCATTTTTATGCTTTAGAAATTCTGAGAAATAATGGTTCTGAGCAGCAAAAGAAAAAACTCTATACTGAAGTTCTCACTGGAGCACGTTTTGGAAATGCCTTGGCTGAATTCAAGACAAAAACTGCAGCTCATAAACAAACAGCACTAAGCAAAACAGAACGGGGCTATTTCATTAATGGTGAAAAGTTTTATTGCACAGGTAGTCTGTTTGCTCATCGTATTCCAACACTTGTTCGTGATGAACAAAACCGTGAGTTTTTAGCCTTTGTACCTCGTGAAAGTCAAGGGCTTGATATTATCGATACATGGTCTGGTTTTGGTCAGAAGGTTACTGGAAGTGGCACAGTAAAATTTAACAATGTATTTGTACTGGAAGATGACATTGTTCCATTTGATATTTCTTTTAGTCAACCAACACTGGTTGGTCCCTTTGCTCAGATTATGCACGCTGCCATTGAAACAGGTATTGCTCGTGCCGCACTTGAAGAAACACTGATCCGTGTCCGTCAGGCACGTCCATGGATTGATTCAGGTGTGGAGGACGCAGCCGATGATCCACTCACTATTTATGAAATAGGTCATATCGCTACAGATGTTCGTGCAACAGAGGTTTTACTCAAACAGGCAGCTCAGTCTATTGATGCTGCCAAACCCCAACCTACAGATGAAAATATTGCCAAAGCCTCTTTAGATGTTGCCAAAGTTCGTGCTCATAGCACTGAAACAGCATTAAAGGCATCATCCAAACTCATTGAGCTTGCTGGTAGCAGAGGTAGTCAACGCCATGACGGTTTAGACCGGTTCTGGCGTAATGCACGTGTTCACACACTACATGATGCTGCTCGCTGGAAATACTATTTTATCGGTCATTTTGAGTTAAATGGTGTTAGACCACCACGCAGGGGGACATTGTAATGACAAATACCTCTAAAAAAATTCTATTAAATGCCTTTGATATGTACTGTGTTGGTCATATTAATCATGGATTGTGGACTCATCCTCGTGATGAATCACATCGTTTTAATGAATTAAGCTACTGGACTGATCTTGCAAAAACACTGGAAAATGGATTGTTTGATGGACTTTTTATTGCTGATATCACTGGTGTCTATGATGTCTATCAAAATGGTATCGGATTGACCTTGAAAGAGTCTATCCAGCTCCCAAGTCACGACCCGAGCACCCTTGTTTCAGCAATGGCAGCAGTTACAGAGAATCTGGGTTTTGGTATTACTGTAAATTTAAGCTATGAACACCCTTATCAGTTTGCACGTCGCTTTGCCAGTCTAGACCATCTAAGCAATGGGCGAATTGGCTGGAACATTGTGACAGGATACCTGGACAGTGCTGAACGGCTCATTGGTCAAACAGGCTTAAAAGATCATGATCTTCGTTACGATCAGGCAGAAGAATTTCTGGAACTAAGCTATAAGTTCTGGGAAGGCTCCTGGGAAAATGATGCTGTCATCAAGGACAAAGTTAATCGAATATTTACCAATCCGGCAAAAGTACACGCCATCCAGCATCATGGCCGTTTCTATCAGAGCCAAGGTGTTTTTCAGGTTTCGCCATCAAGGCAACGTACACCCGTTCTATTTCAGGCAGGATCATCACCACGTGGATTAGGCTTTGCAACCAAACATGCTGAAGCTGTATTTATTGGTGGCGATAATCCTGAAAAGATTAAAAAACAGGTCGAACAAATCCGTGAACTTACAGCTCAGCAAGGGCGTAAAGCCGAAGATATCAAAATCTTTTTAGGGATTACTGTTGTTACTGCTGAAACACATAAACTGGCACTGGAAAAATTAGATGAATATCAATCTTATGCAAACCCAGAAGCTGGACTCGCTCATTTCTCCAGTTCAATTGGACAAGACTTATCTATTTATCAAAATGATGAGGCTATTCCCTATCAAAAAACCAATAGCATTGTTTCAGTCAATAATCGTTTTAAAGAACAGAAAATCACGATTCAGGATTTAAAAAATCAACACAAACTGGGTGGACGCTATCCACTATTTATCGGTTCTGGTTCAGAGGTTGCTGAGCAACTTATTCAACTGGTTGATACAACAGGAATTGATGGATTTAACCTCACCCGGACTGTTGCACCTGAATCACATCAGGACTTTATCCGGTTGGTGATTCCAGAACTACAGTCACGTGGTCGTTTTAAAACTGAATATGAAAAAGGAAGTTTGAGAAACAAGATTTTTGGAAAAGGAGATCATTTGTCTACACAACATCCAGCACATGAATTCCGATGTTATACGCAGTCAAAATCACAGCCAGCTGAACAGAATCTTGAGAAACAAACTGCATAAAACTTAATGGAAATATCTGAGGAATATCATGTCACAAAAACCTAAAACAAAACTTATTGGAATTGGTGTTATTGTTCTGGCAATTATCGTGGGGCTTATTTTTTGGCAACAGTACAAAAAATCGGGGAATGATGAAATTGTTATAGGCATTAGCCCTCCTTTTGCCAAGCCACTTCAAGTCGCAATTGATGAGGCAAAGAAACAAGGGATAAATGTCAAGGCTGTAGAATTTTCTGACTGGAATACACCTAACATTACCTTAAGTCATGGTGATATTGATGCAAATTACTTTCAGCACCAGCCTTTTTTGAATAATGCACTGAAAGAAACTGGCTTCAAACTTAAACCAGTTGATATTGGAGTCGCTACTCATGTTGGTTTGTATTCCAAAAAATATGCATCACTTGATGCTGTCCCAGACAAAGCACGTGTTGTCATTCCAAATGATCCTGTGAATCAAGGACGTGCATTATTGCTATTACAGCAAGCAAACCTGATTGAGTTAAAAGATCCAAATAATCACTTGTCTAATCTGCAAGACATCAAAAGTAATCCTAAAAACTTCAATTTTGTCGAAGTCGAAGGTCCTCAAACTGCACGTGCTGTGGATGATGCCGATCTGGTCTTTAGCTACCCGCTTTACTTACGTTTGGCAAAAACAATGGATCCGAATAAAGCACTATTACTGGATGATAATACCAATACACTTTATGCAATTCTTTTCGTGACACGTGATGATTATCAAGAAAAACATCCTGAAAAGTATGAAAATTTGAAGAAGTTTATCAAAATCTATCAGTCATCACCTGCCGTAAAACAGGCATTGAATGATGACATTGGTGCAAACCTTTGGTTCCCTGGCTGGAAATAAGGAAGATCAATGTCAAATTCAAAATTATCCAAAAACTGGTTAATCCCGCTTATTGTTTTAGTCCTTATTGTGGGGCTTGCTGGCTATCGCTATGTGAAAAATCAGCAACAGGACAATACATTAACTATCGGCATTAGCCCACCATATGCGAAACTTTTACAAACTGTTGCAGATGAAGTCAAAAAACAAGGGGTACATGTAAAACTGGTTGAATTTTCCGATTGGCAAGCACCAAACGTTGCCGTACAAAATCATGATATTGATGCTAATTTCTTCCAGCAAAGCGTATTTTTAAGAAATGCCATAAAGCAGACTGGTTATAACCTGCATGCTTTTGCAATCGGCAGCGGTAGTCATGTTGGTCTCTATTCCAAAAAATATAAATCACTTGAAGCATTACCCGAAAATGCCAGAGTTGTAATTCCAAGTGATCCTGTTAATTCTGCCCGCGCCCTGATTTTATTAGATCGTGCCGGCTTAATTAAAATAAAAGATCTTTCAAATGAACTATCAACCAGACAGGACATCATTAGCAATCCTAAAAACTTACAGTTTTTAGAGGTCGAAGGTCCACAGACTGCCTTAGCCTATAACGATGCCGATCTGATTTTTGGCTTTCCGCATTATCTAAATATGGCAAAGGTTGCAGATCCCAAAACTGCATTGTTTTTAGATCCAGTTGATAAAAAATACGCAATTTTATTTGTAACACGTCAAGACCATGAAGACAAAAACGATAAGCTAAAAACCTTTGTCCATGCTTTCCAAAACTCTCCTGAGGTGCATCGCATTCTAGATCAGGATTTTGGTCAAGGTATGTGGTTTGAAGGCTGGAAATAGGAGAAAGAAAATGGTGAGTTTTGGTTCAAATATTGATTTTTCAGTCCCTCATATCACGATTCGAAACCTGAACAAATTTTATGAAGGACAGGATCATAAAGTCCATGCACTTAAAAATATACATCTGGATATTCCTCAAGGAAAAATTTTTGGAATAATCGGAAAAAGTGGTGCAGGAAAATCATCCCTTTTACGGACATTAAATGGTTTAGAACAGGCATCTGAAGGTTCAATTCAAATTCATAATGAAAATTTGGCTGAACTTTCACATGCACAATTAATTAAAATCCGTCAAAAAATAGGCATGATTTTCCAGCATTTCAATTTAATGTCAGCCAAAACAGTATGGGAAAACGTTGCACTCCCCTTAAAAATAGCAGGCTTTGATAAATCTGAAATTTCACCCCGTGTAAATGAAGTCTTGGAACTGGTTGGTTTGAGTGATAAAGCCCAAAGCTATCCAAGTCAGCTATCTGGCGGACAAAAACAACGTGTAGGTATTGCACGTGCCCTAGTACACCATCCTGAAATTTTACTCTGTGATGAAGCAACTTCTGCACTTGATCCAGAAAGCACTTCAGTTGTTTTATCTTTATTAAAAAAAATCAACAGAGAACTCGGTATAACCATTGTCCTGATCACACATGAGATGCAAGTCATTCGTGAAATTTGCGATCAGGTTGTAGTTATTGATAGAGGTGAAATTGTTGAATCTGGTCAGGTTTGGTCAGTATTTTCAAATCCTCAGCAGGCAATCACCCAGGAGTTATTAAATCTGGAACAGCTGGATTTACCTTTTGAGGTTATCAATCAGGCTGATGCTCATTCAACACACAGTATTTTAAAATTACGTTATGAAACTGAACCCAAAAACTCACCAGATTTAATACAAATTTTCAATCAATTTGATCACCCTACCCATCTTTATCAAAGTCATATTGATACGATCCAGAATCATTTGATTGGTACATTGATTATAGGGATAGAAACCACACAAATTGACCTGGAAAAACTGCAACAACAACTGAAACAATATATCGCAAATATCGAGGTAATTGGCTATGCAAGACCAACTCATTGATCTACTGATTACTGGCACCATAGATACTTTACTCATGGTGGGCGTATCTGCATTTATTGCATTTCTAATCGGTTTACCTTTGGCTGTAATTTTAGTCAACACATCAGAACAAGGTATTTATCCAAATAAAAAGATCAACCATACCTTAGGTTCTGTGATTAATATTACCCGTTCTATTCCATTTCTGATTTTGATGGTTGCACTTATCCCAATCACTCGCTGGATCGTTGGAACCAGTTATGGTGTATGGGCAGCTGTTGTGCCTTTAACATTGGCAGCAACACCGTTCTTTGCCCGTATCGCTGAAGTAAGTTTGCGCGAAGTTGATCACGGTTTGATTGAAGCTGCTCAGGCAATGGGCTGTAACCGCAAACAAATCATCTGGCATGTTTTATTACCAGAAGCCTTGCCAGGTATTGTGGCAGGGTTTACGGTAACCATTGTAACCATGATTAACTCATCAGCCATCGCTGGTGCAATTGGTGCAGGTGGTCTGGGTGATATCGCCTATCGCTATGGATACCAGCGTTTTGACATGCAAATTATGCTAGCTGTCATCGTTGTGCTAGTTGCACTGGTTATGCTTGTGCAGGCTTTTGGCGATAATTTGGCAAGTCAACTGGATAAACGAAAACTATAATTTTTTCAGGGCTATATCATTTCAAACAAATATAGCCCTGACACTTACGATCACTTTTGATCATAGAAAATAAAATCAAAAATTCTTTCCTGCGAATAAATTGCTTAAAACAATTATGCAGACCTGACTTTATCAACGCTTTCATGTAAAATCGTCCGCAATTTTTATATAATACTTTGCGAGTCATTTCATGGGTTTTAATTGTGGTATTGTAGGCCTGCCGAATGTTGGTAAATCTACCCTTTTTAATGCTTTGACTAAAGCTGCCATTGCTGCTGAAAACTTTCCTTTTTGTACAATTGAACCAAACACTGGCATCGTTCCTGTACCGGATGCCCGCATGGACAAGCTTGCAGAGTTGGTTAAACCACAACGCACAATTCCAACAACTATGGAGTTCGTGGATATTGCAGGACTTGTTGCAGGTGCTTCCAAGGGTGAAGGCTTAGGAAACCAGTTCCTTGCAAATATTCGTGAAACTGATGCCATAGCTCATGTTGTTCGTTGCTTTGAAGATGAAAACGTTATCCATGTAAATGGCAAAATTGACCCATTAGATGACATCGCAACCATCAATACTGAACTTGCACTTTCTGACCTTGAAACAGTAAACAAATCTTTAGTGCGTTTAACTAAAGTTGCTAAAGGTGGTGATAAAGAAGCTATCGCGACCAAAGCAGTTCTAGAAAGAATTCTACCGTTACTTGATGAAGGTAAGCCTGCACGTGCGGCAGAACTTTCTGATGATGATCGTAAACTCTTACGTGGTTATGGTTTACTTACTTTGAAACCAACCATGTATATCGCGAACGTTGCTGAAGATGGCTTTGAGAATAACCCACATTTAGAAGCTGTTAGAAAGTTAGCTGCCGAAGAAAATGCAGTTGTTGTTCCTCTTTGTAACCAGATTGAAGCTGAAATTTCATTATTGGAAGATGATGAGCGTGCTGAGTTCCTTGAAGCAATGGGTATGCAAGAGCCAGGCTTAAATGTAGTTATTCGTGCTGGTTACAAACTCTTAGGTCTACAAACCTATTTCACGGCTGGTGTTCAGGAAGTTCGTGCATGGACTGTAAAAATCGGAGCTACTGCCCCTCAAGCTGCTGGTGTAATTCACACTGATTTTGAAAAAGGTTTTATTCGTGCAGAAGTTGTTGCTTATGATGATTTCGTTCAATACAACGGTGAAGCTGGTGCCAAAGAAGCGGGTAAATGGCGTCTAGAAGGTAAAACTTATATTGTTCAAGATGGCGATGTCATGCATTTCCGTTTTAATGTCTAATCATTTAAAAAAGCCTCGGTAATTCCGAGGCTTTTTATTTTAGATAGAATAAAAGCTATACAATCCTGGATCATGTTTTTTCTATAATAAACCACCTCGGATAATAAACCTTCCGTTCATGTATTCTTCATGTTTCTCTATTTTAGCCAACGTTTATCAAAGTAATTTAAATATAAATCATTTATTTTTATCAATAAAACTTAAACCAATCTTAAAATCTTAATGGATATGCAATAACACTATAAATATTTGCTTTTATTAACCATTATCTGCTTTCAAAACACATTTCTGCATATTAAATTTCAGGCAGGTACTAATGCCTCAGAAAAAGATGACCAGTATGAAAAAAATCACAACTGCAATTGCCGCCAGTATTTTTGCTTTAATGAGTGCCTCAACTTTTGCATGTCCAAAAGGCACAACGTTACAGGGCGGTACAGGTCCACATCATAAAGGTGGAACTTGTGTTGCGAGTACAGGCGCCGTAAAAGCTGCAAAAAAAGATGCTGTAAAAGCAAAAAATAATGCAATCAAAAATACCAAAGAAACAGCCAAATCAGATATTAACCTGGCAAAAGATAAAGCTGCAGCTGCTAAAGTATCTGCTATAAAAGCTAAAAAAGATGCAAGTATAGCAAGTAAAGAAGCAGGTCAATCAGCTGCAAATACAGCTAAAATAAAGGCAAAAGAAGCTAAATCAGCTGCTGCCAAAGCTAAAGCTGATGTGAAAACTGTAACAACTGCACCAGTAAAATCTTAAGCCGATATTGAAATAAAAAGCGAGAGATATTCTCGCTTTTTATGATTTTATACTCATACACTTAAAAAAGATTATTATTGGCTTTGGTATTTCCTAAACTTGGATTATCAATTGCATCTTTGCACTGGGCTTTATCTCGCTCATAATCTTTTTGTTTTTCTTGTAAATTACGATCTTTTTGCAATGTTGCACGAGCCCAAATATCTAAACTTGTGAGAGCTTTTCTACACAAAGCATATTTCCCTTCTGTCACTGAATCAGTCATTTTTACATTGATTCTCCAGTCTGTACTCAATTTGCGTATAGGAATACGGACTTTATCTTCAATAAGATTCAGCTGTTTACGATAGACAAATGGTTCTGCTTGATTAATCAGATCCCAAGCTGCATGAGCATAAGCGGTTGCATCATTGGTTAATTTAGGTGCAGGTTTAATTTCAACTTTTTTGTCATCTGACGAATTGCCACACGCCTGTAACCCCAACGCACTTGCAAGTATGGTAACAATCACAACCGATCGGGAGGGGAAAGCAAACATATTCAATTACCAAAAAACTAATTCATCTTTATGCTAGTAAATTCGAGTACAATACTCAATCTTGTTTTTCCGATTTTTTCTTTCTCAAGGTGTTTCGTGTCTGAGGCTAAAATTCAACGGGCTCACCCAGCAGGTTTTTGGCAAGGGGCTCAAGATAGTCAGGCAATTATCTTTACCTATTTACCTGTTTCTTTTGCCTTTGGTGTTTCAGCAACTCAATTTGGTTTTAGTGCTTGGGAAGCATTATTTCTATCATGCACCATGTATGCAGGTGCTAGTCAGTTTCTGGTTGTGGCACTATTAGGAAGTGGGACTTCTATCTGGATGACAGCACTAACTGTTATTGCTTTGGATATTCGCCACGTACTCTACGGACCTGCACTCCAGAATTTGATTCAGGATAAACTGAATTTGAAAAAAACCGCCATCTGGGCATGGGGATTGACTGATGAAGTATTTGCAAGTGGAATGATTAAACTGGCACAAAGACGTCAGGAATGGTCTGAGTCATGGATGCTTGGCTTGAGTCTTTGTAGCTGGATGTCCTGGGCTTTGGGCTCATTTCTGGGTGGAGTATTTTCAAACCAGGTCAGTCATCTACCCCAATTTTTGCAAGCCGCCCTGGATTTTTTACTGCCCGCACTTTTTTTAAGTTTTTTGCTCGCTGCATTTGAAAAGAAACATACTCTAGTCGTCGTGGTATCACTTATTGTTTCAGCTTTAGCCTGCTATTTCATCAGTATGTCCGCTGCTATTTTTATTGGTATTTTTTCTGGAATATTAGCTGGATTATTTAAATATTACGTTCTAAAACAGGATGATGAAAATCCATCCAATGTTGCAGGAGCTTGACATGAATCTTGAAATTATCCTTGTTGGAATCGTTGTTGGTATTGCAAATTTCACCTCGCGGTTTGGACCATTATGGGTGATTCAAAAAAAGCATCAGAACAAACAAAAACGAGGTTCAAATTGGCTAAGAGTCGCTCTAGGCAGTATTGGGATTGCTGCAATCAGCTCAATGCTTGTTGTTGCAACACTCCCTCCTCTCATGGAAACACCAAACAAAAGCTTTGCCATGCTGGTTGGGTTTATTGTACTTGCAGGCTTATATTTTAAGTTTAAAAAAATCGTGCCAGCGACATTAACAGCGGCTTTAGTATATGGCTTGGNGTACACCTATTTTTCCATCTAATTTTCAATTTTATCTTTTAAAAATCATTAGGCTCCGTTGATTATATTTTTTATGGGATAAAAAATATAATTTTATGTGAATCAAGACTTAACACCTGAGCCAGTTCTGCTATGCTTGGATATAACTACTTTTTGCATGGATGAATCACATGAGCGTGACCATTGGTACTCCACTTCAATCTTCTGCGTTTAAAGTCCTACTCCTCGGGTCTGGAGAGCTTGGCAAGGAAGTGGTCATTTCACTACAACGTTTAGGTGTCGAGGTTCACGCAGCTGATCGTTATGCCAATGCTCCTGCGATGCAAGTTGCTCATTTCTCTTATGCACTCAATATGGCTGATCCCGATGAGTTAAAAGCACTAATTGAAAAAGTACAACCGCATTTAATTGTTCCAGAAATAGAAGCTATTGCAACTCAGGTTTTAGTTGAAATAGAACAACAAAATATTGCCACTGTTATTCCATCTGCAAAAGCGGTCAATCTCACCATGAACCGTGAAGGAATCAGAAAACTCGCTGCTGAAGAATTAGGTTTACCAACGTCCGCTTACCGTTTTGCAGATTCTTTAGACAGCTTCCGTGCTGCGTGTGATGATATTGGTTATCCAAACTTTGTGAAACCTGTCATGTCATCTTCGGGGAAAGGTCAGTCACGTGTTAAAAGTTTTGATGAAGTCGATGCTGCTTGGGAATATGCTCAAACAGGTGGTCGTGTAAATCAGGGAAAAGTAATCGTTGAATCACAAATTGATTTTGACTTTGAAATTACACTGCTAACAGTTCGGGCAAAAAATCCAGAAACAGGTAATATTGAAACGCATTTCTGTGATCCAATCGGACATCGTCAGGATTCCGGTGATTATGTAGAAAGCTGGCAACCGCAACCAATGACAGCAATAGCACTCGAAGAGGCAAAACGCATAGCAAACAAGGTTACAGTAGCGTTGGGTGGATGTGGAATCTTTGGTGTAGAACTATTCGTTAAAGGTGATAAAGTATGGTTTAGCGAAGTTTCTCCACGCCCACACGATACGGGACTGGTAACTCTTGCATCACAATATCAAAGTGAATTTGAATTGCATGCCCGCGCGATTTTAGGTTTACCAGTAAATACCGAACGACATAGTATAGCTGCAAGTGCCGTGATTTATGCAGGCGTAGATGCATCAAATCTTTCCTATTCTGGCTTAAATCTTGCTTTAGCAAATCCGGATACCGATTTGCGTCTGTTTGGGAAACCTGAAGGTTTTAAACGCCGCAGAATGGGAGTAGCTACTGCCCGTGCCGAAACAACTGATCAGGCACGTGAAGTTGCCACAGACACCGCTTCTAAAGTGCTCATTAATTTAAATAAATAATTTATTCTGGACAAGAGTTTTATGATCAACACCTCACCTCTGTTGAATTACGTTAGTAGTGATCACGACATCAAAGCAATTAATCAATGGCGTACCGATGTCGAACAACAGTTGCAAGAGGCGTTTGAGCGCGGGCATCCAATACGGGAAATTGTCCGTGCAAGATCTAACTTTATTGATGAAGCACTTATTTTTTTATGGAAGCATACAGGTCTGGATAAAACTAATCTAGGTCTGTTCGCTGTCGGAGGATATGGGCGTCAGGAAATGTTGCCCTACTCTGACGTTGATATCATGATTCTCTCGGAAGAAGAACTCAGTCAAGATCAGGAAAAAATCGTCACTGATTTCATTTCTTCACTTTGGGACGTTGGAAACTTCAAACCAGGAATCAGTGTTCGTACTATCCGTAGCTGTTTCGAGGAAGCAACCAATGACTTGACTGTTGCCACTGCACTTATTGAGGCACGGCTTATCACTGGTTATCAGCATCTGGCGAAATGGCCGCGTCGTGTTGTTTCACAAACCTGGACAGACAAGACTTTCTTTGATGCAAAAATGCAAGAGCAAGCAAAACGCTATGCTCAACATAATAATACTGAAAGTAATTTAGAACCAGATATAAAAAATGCCCCTGGTGGTATTCGGGATATCAATCAAATCGGATGGATTGCCAAAAGACACTTTCGTGTTAATCGTATTTATGATTTAGTTCATCTAGGCTTTATTTCAGAGTTTGAGTTAAGTGTACTTGAAGAAGCTGAAAATTTTCTCTGGGAAATCCGTCACCATTTACACCGTTTGACCAAACGTGATGAAAACCGGTTATTATTTGATTATCAACGTGATATTGCTGCAAAATTTGGTTATGTGAAAGAAGAAGGTAAGCATATCAACTACCCAATTGAACAGTTCATGAAACGCTATTATCGAACTGCTCAACAGGTTTCAACACTCAATGAAATGTTATTGGCCTATTTCGATGAGTCTGTCATCACCCCACGTTTGCCAAATTATGAACGTAAAATTGAAAATATTAATGACCACTTCAAGTTAGTCGATGGCAAACTCGCAGTACAACACCATAAAATTTTCTCGGAAAATCCAAGTGCAATTTTTGAGATATTTTATCTATTGGCAAATCGACCTGAAATTGAAGGGATTCGTGCCAGAACGCTTCGCCTATTGATACTGGCTGCTAAACGTATTGATCAAGACTTTAGAAACAATCCTGAGCATCAAGCCCTCTTTATGGCGATCATACGCTCACCTTATCGTTTATATGAAACATTACTTTCAATGAAACGTTATGGTGTATTAGGTGCTTATATTCCAGCCTTTGGGCAAATCATGGGACTCATGCAATATGACCTGTTCCATATCTATACAGTCGATGCACACACCCTACTCCTTATTCGTAATTTAAACCGCTTTAAAGAACCGGAATTTGCCAAAGACTATCCGGTAGTTAGTTCCGTTTTCCAGAGATTGGTACGTCGTGACATTGTATATTTAGCTGCACTTTTCCATGATATCGCCAAAGGTCGTGGTGGTGATCATAGTGAACTTGGTGCAATTGATGCGGTTGAGTTCTGTCAGGCACATGGTTTTACTGAACGTGAATGTAATCTGGTTGCATGGCTTATCCAGAATCATTTGCTGATGTCTATGACAGCCCAGAAAAAAGACATTTCAGATCCTGATGTGATTCAGGATTTTGCTGAAAAACTAGGCGACATGGAGCATCTGGATTATTTGTATACGCTTACTGTAGCTGATATCAATGCTACAAATCCCAAACTCTGGAACACATGGCGCGCTTCGCTGATGCGCCAGTTATATACTCACGCACGTGATGTCATCCGCTCAGGACTCGATAGACCTGTCGATTATCAGATGCTGATTGAAGATACAAAATTTGCTGCCAGTGAGCTTTTGGTAAATGATTTTGCGCTTGAAGCAGTTGAAAAAGTCTGGCAAGAGCTTGGGGACGAATATTTCCTGAAAGAATCTGCTGATGAAATTGCATGGCATACCCGCGCCATTTTAAGGCATGCAGACAACCCTGCACCATTAGTACTCATGCGGGCGCACCGTAAAGCTGCACAGGATGCAGTTCAGATCTTTATTTATACACAGGACAAACCAAACCTTTTCGCCACTACTGTTGCTGTACTTGACCGTATGAATCTGGATGTTCAGGATGCCCGGATCATTACTGCAACTAAAGCGTTTAGTCTGGACACATATGTCGTTCTGGACAGATTCGGCACATTACTGACAGATCCGGAACGTGAAGAAACAGTAAAAGAGGCTCTCGTCAATGCCCTGAGCCACTCTGATAAATATCCTGGTTTGATGCAACGCCGTATCCCTCGTCAATTACGTCACTTTGATATTGAAAATACCGTAGATATCACGTTAAATGACGCACTACTACAAAATATGGTAGAAATCTCGACGCTTGACCAGCCTGGTTTACTCGCCAAAGTAGGCGGTCTTTTTATGATGCAAGGTCTGGATATCCATTCTGCTAGAATTGCAACATTAGGCGAACGTGCTGAAGATATTTTCTTTGTCACAAAAAAAGATGGCATGCCTATGACCGATGAAGAAGCTGAAACACTAGCACAGCAACTTAAAGCTGCTCTTGATGAAGCATCCAATCAGGTCTCTAGCCAACATTAATTTTAATCGGTAATTGTTTTATGAACTCAAGTTTGTCGTTATTACATCCGTATCCATTTGAAAAGTTAAATAAACTTTTTCAGGATGTGCAACCCGCAGATTTACCTTTGATTCCACTTTCAATTGGAGAGCCGAAGCATCCTGCACCTGAGTTTGTAAAACAGGCGATCATTGACAACCTCAACCATCTTTCTACTTATCCAAACAGTAAAGGTCTGCCAGAACTTCGAAGCAGCATCGCCAACTGGTTAACCCGTCGCTTTAAACTCAACTTAATCAGCAGTGAGGATCATGTGCTTCCTGTATCAGGGACACGTGAAGCAATTTTTTCATTTGTACAGGCCTTGATCAATCGTGAAGATGCACCTTATGTCGTCATGCCCAACCCGTTTTATCAAATTTACGAAGGGGCGACACTTTTGGCAGGTGCTACTCCTTATTTCATCAATTGCACAGAAGAAAATGATTATCTCGGTGATTTTGATGCCGTTCCTGCTGAAGTATGGGAAAAAACTGCACTACTCTTTGTTTGCAGCCCTGGGAATCCAACTGGCGCAGTACTATCAAAAGAGCAATATAAAAAACTGATTAAGCTATCTGATCAATATGACTTTGTCATTGCATCTGATGAATGTTATTCAGAAATCTGGTTTGAGCAAGAGCCAACAGGTTTACTTGAAGTCTGTGCCGAAATTGGACGTGATGACTATAAAAATTGTGTGGTGTTTCACTCTCTGTCAAAGCGCTCAAATTTGCCAGGTATGCGCTCTGGCTTTGTAGCAGGCGATGCAGATTTGCTTAAACCTTATTTGAAATATCGTACCTACCATGGGGCTGCAATGCCTGTTCAACATCAACTGGCTTCAATCAGAGCTTGGGATGATGAAGCGCATGTTGAAGAAAACCGTAGACTCTATCGTGCCAAATTTGATTTATTTCAGTCTGAACTCGGTGCTTTACTACCATTTAAAAAACCGGATGCAGGTTTTTACTACTGGCTCAAAGTTGATCATGATGAAAACTTTGCTAAGCAATTAGTAGAAAAAGCCAATATTAAAGTATTACCTGGACGCTATTTATCCCGTGATACCAAAAATGGCAATCCTGGTGAAAACCATGTGCGAATGGCACTTGTTGCTGATATCGCTCAATGTGAAGAAGTTATTAAACGTATAAAAACTATTCTATAATTTAAAATAAATTAGCAATATCAATACTTGAGATGTAAATCTTTATTCTTTCAATCTACTCCCATCCTTGTAAAGATGGTAGTAGATAGTATTGAGTACCGACAACCTAAATCACATTAGCCACCAAGTTAAATCAGAGTGGCTTTTTTAATGAAAATTCATGCTCTACTTCATATATCACGGTTTGATCAGCATAAGGAATGGGCTGTAGTTTGGCTGAAGCCAATGCTTGAATAATTTTCGCATCAATGAATTTTACTCCTGAGCCCTGTATCACATCAGATTTAATAATCAAGCCAGATGCAGCCAAAACCGTCATTTTTATTTTGACTGACCGTTTATATTGCCGCAACTCCACATCTGTTAAATCAAAACTTGGTTTTATTGCCCAGTCGACAACATAGTCTTTTTTATAATTTTTAACAGGATCATTTTTACCCGTTGTATTTTCCATTGGAGCTTTAGCTGGCTGTGTCTGTAAGGTTTTCATTAACTCATCCAGATCAGATTCCGCAAAGCATGTCCCCTGTAGCCCCATGATGATTATCAAAATATATTTCTTCAAATATAGTTCCATATTATTTTTCATAAAACTTAACCATAAAAAATAAATACTACGTCGTACATGAAAAATTTACTAGCAGCTTTAATATACTTAGCTGTTTAAACAAACTGATGACACCGTAATACCAGAAAATTAATAACGACTTGATCACAGTGTATTTTTAAGTTGTCTCTGTTCTAACGCTTAAAAGAGTAGTTATGGATACTTAGAAAAACCCTCCTTTGGAATGGAGGGTTAGGAAAAATTGAATATACTGAATGGATTGTTACGCCATTACTGGAGATTTTAAGTACAAATCAAAGATTCATTAGAAATCAAATGCCGCACTGAAAGTAAATGTACGTGGCTGCCCCACAACCAAATAACCATTATTCGTATTTCCAGCACTATTAATGTTGTCATACAACCCTACAGATGACCAATAATCTTTATCAAACACATTATTGATACGGAAATTAAATGTAGTCGGTGTCTGTCCAAATTGAGTCTTATAGCTAGCACCCAAATCTAAAGTTGTCCAATCATTTACTTTTAATCGGTTATCTAAACTTGCATAAGTTGAACCTGTATAAGTCAACTGAGCATTTAATGAAATATCCTGTGAAACAGGCAACTTCCAGTCAGCACCTAAATTGGCTTGAAACTCTGGAACACCCACCTCTTTTTTACCATCATATTTTACTTCACCAGTGTTCTTTTGCTTGGCGTCAATCCATGACATACCACCCAATACCTTCAATGAATCTGAAATCTGACCATACGTATTCAGTTCTATACCACGATGGACATACTTACCTGCATCAACAAACCGATCAGCTTGCTGAATACCACGCTGTTTATCAATATCAAATAAACTGATGCTTGCACCTAAACGTTCATTTTCGTATTTCAAACCGATTTCTTTTTGCTCAGCAACAAACGGTTTAAGTGTTACTGAACCTGTAGCATTTGAAAGCCCTTTTGCCAAAGACTCAATATAATTGGCGTAGACTGAAACTTCAGGAGTAATTTTATAAGTAATGCCTAAGGCTGGAGTAAACTTACTCTCATCATATGTACCCGTTTTTCCTTTATTGTCATAAGCATAATTATCCTGCATTATTGTTTGATAGCGCCCGCCTAACATGACAATTAATTTGTTATCAAATGCAGATAAATTATCCCCAATCGCTAAACTACGAAGTCGTGTACGTGTTGTTAATTTTGGTGCATCGATATCATTACCTTTGAACAACGGATTAATTGTAACAGGCTGATTATATTGAATTGGGTGATAGATATTTGTATTTTTTTGATTCCCCCAATCCATAAAATATGCATTCCGTGTATTTAACTGAAAAGTTGAAGCAGACAATACAAGATTATGCTTGATCAATCCTGTTTCCACCTTCCCTCTAATCCCGATTTCCCCAGTATTAACCATATCTACTCGAGTATTATCAAAGCGATAAAATGTGGCATTTCCATTCACTGCATTATTTACAGTCAATCCAGCCAAGCTGTTTTGCTCTTCACCATGACGAAAACCGTATGCCGCATAAGCAGTTAAAGTATCAGTAAGATCATATTCAGCACGGTAACTTCCAAAAACATCCTCTTCATTCGAATAAGTCCACTTTTGTGCAAAGTTTTTTGAACTCTCAATTGTTGATGGAATAGTCGTAATTCCTGTCCCTAAAGTAATGTTCGGGCGTGTAGCGGTTAAGCGATTATTCACATATCCCATATCGCCTGATAAACGCAAATGATCACCGCGATAATCCAGTCCAATTGATGCCAGACCAAGTGATGCTTCTTCATCATCTACTGCTGTATCTCCACCATGATAAGCTGTGTTTAAACGTACACCAAACTGTTGATCTTCTCCAAAACGGCGTGATACATCACTCGAAATATAGCCACCATTAAAATCAGTTCCTACAGTTACTCGATTAAGAGGCTCATTTCCTGCACGTTTAGGCAGTAAATTAATAGCCCCACCGATCCCGCCACTGCCAGGCATAGCACCATTTAAAAAGGACGAAGCTCCTTTAAGTACCTCTACCCGTTCAAAAAGCTCTGTTGGGATATATTGACGGGGTAAAATCGAATATAAACCATTATAAGCAGTGTCATCTGACCCTAAATTAAACCCTCTTATATAATAATTTTCCTGAAAGTTACCAAAACCTCTTCCAACACGAACACTTGGATCTGCTTTTAAAACATCACCCACACTTTTCGCCTGACGTTCCTGAATATACTGGCTGGTATAACTGGTTAGATTAAATGGTGTATCTATATTCTTTTGATTTCCAAATATACCAACGCGTCCACCTGACGCGACCTGCCCTCCGGCAAAATCTGGCATTAACCCATCCTGAGATGCATCTGCACTCGCTACAACAGTAATGGTTGAAAGCTTTTCTATATGTTGTTGATCAGAAAGAACCTGATCATTATGACTTTCCTGTAATTCTGCATGAGCAATACCAAAAGTTGAGAAACTGCTCATCATCAAAACCAGCGATTTAAGTTTTGCCATCTAAAGGGCTTTGTTGCACAAACCTATCTGTAAAGGCTTTTTCAGCGATATAATTTTCAAATGAAGAAGCCTACACACAAAATCTACCGCACAACCAATTGGCCCGCATATAACCGAGCACTCATGAGTCGCGGAAATATTGCCATTTGGTTTGATCCTGCTACGCAATGGTATGCGCCATCAAAAGGCAAACAAGGGCGAAATCAAACCTACTCCGACGCAGCCATCCAATGCTGCTTAATGATTAAATCCTTATTCCGTCTGTCTTTACGTATGGTCACTGGCTTTGTGCAAAGTCTGATTA
>NZ_OOGT01000072.1 GCF_900323515.1 Acinetobacter stercoris
GTTTAAACAACATTCAAAATCACCTATATAAAAAATAAGTATTTAGATTTTCTTCAGATATTGTAATTTGTATATTCTGATGTAAATATGTAAAAAAGATGAGTAATTGTTTGAAAAATACAGCAATAAAAAAGATGCTGGTATATTATTTTTAAGTCACTTTTAAAACAGTAAAAATAAGAGGAAATATGTCTAGCCAATTTTTAAACCTAATTAAAAAACGCCGTACTATTTATGCTATCGGCAAAAATGTAAAACAGTCACCAGAAGAATTAACTGAACTAATTGAAAATGCAGTTGAAATTAGCCCATCAGCTTTCAACTCACAAACTTCACGTGCGGTAATTTTGTTCGGTAAAGAACATCAGCATTATTGGGATATCGTTAAAGAAGTATTAAAACCTTTCGCAGCATCAGAGGATGCAGCACAAAAAACCAATGCTAAAATTGATAGTTTTGCCGCTGGTTTTGGTACTGTTTTGTTCTTTGAAGATCAGGATGTAGTTGAGAATTTACAAAATCAGTTTCCATTGTATGCTGACAACTTCCCGGTATGGTCAGAGCATTCAACAGGGATTGCTCAGTTTTCCGTATGGACAGCTTTGGCTGAACAGGGGTTAGGTGCATCTTTACAGCATTACAATCCTTTAGTAGATGAAAAAGTACACACAAAATGGAAAGTACCTACAAGCTGGAAGTTACGTGCGCAGTTGGTATTTGGCTCTATCGAAGCTCCAGCTGGTGAAAAAGAATTTATGGATCGTGACCACCGTTTTAAAGTATTTAAGTAATTGAATAAATAACGAATCATGTACAAAGGTGAATAGTCATATTCACCTTTTTTTGTTATTAATAATGCGGGATTTTTAATGTCGGAATATTTAATTAACTTATTTATTATTATTTCTAATAAATTAATTGAAAATGTCTGATAATTTCTCGGGAAAATACTTTAGGATTTCAAAAAATGTCAAATCAGTTTTTAGATTTAATTCACAATCGTCGTACTATCTATGCCATTGGCCGTAATACAAACGCTACCCCAGAACACTTAACTGATTTGATTCAGAATGCAATTCGCCAGAGTCCATCTTCTTTTAATTCTCAGTCTTCGCGAGCTGTTATTTTATTTAATGGTGAACATGCAAAATTTTGGGAAATAGTTAAAGAAAAATTAAAGTCTTATGCAAAAGATGAAATTGCTGCTGAGAAAACAGCCAAGAAAATGGATAGCTTTATCGCTGGTGTAGGTACTGTCTTATTCTTTGAAGATATGGAAGTTGTTAAAAAATTACAAGACCAGTTCCCATCATATGCAGACAATTTCCCGATATGGGCAGAACATTCGACAGCCATCGCTCAGTTTGCAACATGGTCAACTTTGCATGAAGAGGGCTTAGGAGCATCTTTACAACATTACAATCCTATTGTGGATGATCAAGTGCATAAAGAGTGGAATATCCCTGAAAGCTGGAAATTACGTGCTCAGCTTGTTTTTGGTTCTGTAGAAGCACCTGCTGCCGAGAAAACTTATATTCCTGACGAAAATCGTTTTAAAGTTTTTAAATAGTTAAATCATGCCCCCAGAAAAGACAGGGGGCATTTTAGATTAGAAATAATCTGCTTGCATGTTAAAGCATGTGTTATCAAACTCAGTCAGCAGTTTTGCCTGATGTTCGATTTCAGGAAGTTCCCAACGAATAAAGTAACGGGCTGCGTGGAGTTTTCCTGCCAGGAAATTTTGATCATCCTGATGTTGGGATTGTTCAAAATTTAAATATGCTTTATTGAGCATTTCCAACCATAGCCATGAAATTACAACTTTACCCATCATATCCAGATATAGCGCAGCGTTTGCCAAAGCCTGATCAACTTTAGCCTCAAAGATAGCATTACCTAATATCTTTGTCGTTTTTTGAGCAGTAGCTAGATGCTGGCTGAAAATCTGTGCTAATTCCTTGGCTTCAGGAACAGTGGTTTCATCCAGAGTTTTCTGGAAGCGTTGCATGAGCAATGCCAGACCTTTGCCATTATGTTGCCATAGTTTTCGACCTAATAAATCCAGAGACTGGATACCGAAAGTTCCCTCATGAATCGGGTTAAGTCGATTATCACGATAACATTGTTCTACAGGGTATTCGCGAGTGTATCCTGCACCACCTAAAACCTGAATGGCAAGGTCATTGGCTTTAGGACCGTAGGCGGATGGGAAAGATTTAACGATAGGTGTGATCAAATCAAGTAATATTTCGCTGTCCTGATTGGAACCTGCCTGATGTTCATCTATGAGACGAGCAGCAAATAGACACAGAGCCAGAGCACCTTCTACATATGCTTTTTGTGCGAGTAACATACGTTTAACATCACTATGCTGAATGATGTTGACAGGTTTACTGTTCGGATCTTTTTCAGATGGTAAACGTCCTTGTGGTCTGTTTTTAGCATATTCAAGTGATTCCAGATAGCCACGATAACCGATCATGGCAGCACCAAGCCCCACACCGACACGTGCTTCATTCATCATTTTAAACATGTATTTTAAACCGCTACCTGCTTCACCGATTAAAAAACCCTGACACTGATCATTTTCACCGAAACTGAGTACAGTTGAGGTCGTACCCCGATAGCCCATTTTGTGTAATAAACCCGCTAACTGAACATCATTTGTTTCTGCTATAGAGCCATCCTGATTGGTTTTAAACTTTGGAACGATAAAAAGCGAAATGCCTTTTACACCTTGAGGTGCATTTTGAATACGTGCCAGAACCAGATGGATAATGTTTTCTGTAATGTCCTGATCACCACCAGAGATAAACATTTTCTGACCTTTGATCAGATATGTTCCATCAGGCTGAGGAATGGCTCTGGTTTTCAAATCACCTAATGATGACCCAACATCTGGTTCAGTCAAAGCCATTGTTCCCGCAAACCTTCCACTTAACATATGTGGTAAAAAAGTTTGCTTGTTTTCGTCAGAAGCAAATGCATCGATGACATTTGCAGCAGCACTGGTCAGAAATGGATAAGCAACAGAAGCAGGATTTGCGGACATAAATAGTGCATTGCTTGCCATATTGATTAGGACAGGTAATTGCATTCCACCATTTTCATAGCTCTGTGTTGCACATAATAAACCAGCCTGAGAAAAATGCTTCCAGGCTTCTTTGACTTCAGGAATAGTTGTGACTTTTTGTCCATCAAATGTCGGCTCATGATGATCAGCTTTGGCATTGTGTGGGGCAAAATATTCAGATGCAATTTTATAAGATGTTTCTAAAATGCTATTAAAAGTGTTTTTATCGTGTTCATTATAACGGGAATATTGTGTCAACTCTTCAGCATTAAACAGCTGATAAAGCATAAAATTTAAGTCTTTATTATTGATGAGTACAGTCATACATGTTCCATTCGATAGCGATTTCAAATTTAGCTTAGCAGTTTGTTTAGGGTGCTTTAAATTGTCTATAATGACACTTATAGGGTTAAAAACGACAAATATACAGATGATAAAAGTTACTCTTGTTGGTTTTGATGGCGTTTTAGCGTCAGCTTTAACAGGTATTCTGGATCTGTTTTCTATGGCAGGCGTTAGCTGGAACAGGATTCAAAAACGTGAAATAGAACGTTTATTTCATGTCAATATAGCTAGTAAAAACGCTGGAGTTATTCAATGTATCAATGGTATGAGGATACAGTCGAATCTGGCATTTTGTGAGATTTACGATACTGACTTAGTGGTTATTCCGACCATTGGAGCAGATATACAAGATGTTTTAAACAATAATCCAGAGTTACTTGAGTTTATTCAGCATGCTCATCAAAACACATGGATGATTGCTGGGAATTGTACTGGAAATTTTATTCTGGCAGAGGCAGGAATATTAAACGGACGCTGTGCTACAACACACTGGGGGTTTCAGGATGATTTCAAAAAACGCTATCCTGAAGTATTGTTACATGCTGATCAACTGGTAACCCGTGACGAACATATCTATTGTGCGGGTGGTGGGATAGCATGGTTTGATTTAGGACTACACTTTATTGAACGTTTTTACGGGTTTGAGGTTGCCATAGAAACGGCTAAATCATTTGTTATTGACTATCGTAGAGAAAGTCAGTTGTCATATTCTTTACTAAAAATTGCTAAACCGCATCAGGATATCCTGATTCAGGATATACAAAACTGGATGAGCCTGAATTTTTCAGAAGAATTTAGTATAGATACTATTGCTGAAAAGTTTAACATAACACCCAGAACGTTAATTCGCCGCTTTAAGAATGCCTTGGATATAACACCAAATGTTTATATCCAGATTTTGCGTGTTGAAGCAGCTCAGAAGCAGTTAGAAGAAACCCAACATTCAATTGAACAAATCATGCAAGCTGTTGGTTATCATGATTTAAGCTCATTCAGACGCTTGTTTTTCAAAAAAACCGGCTTGACGCCGTTAGAATACAGAAAGAGATTTAGTCGTCGTTATTAGATTTAAATCGCCTAAGTAAGTTAAATGTTAACAATTTTGCGTTTTTGAGACGCATTTTTCCCATGCAGGGTAAAATAGAGAACGATACATAGAATGGCGATAAATCCACTGTAAAAATATAGATGACTATAACTCATATAATCCAGCAATTTTCCAATGAAGAAAGGACCAAAACCAAGACCTGCATCGAGAAAAATAAAGAACGTTGATGTTGCTAGCCCCATTCTTTCAACAGATGTACTTTTCACTGCAATTGTTTGACAGACAGACTGAATATTGCCAAAACCGAAACCTAGTAGGGCAGCGCACAAAAGCAACATGCCGGCATTATGAACCTGACTTAATAAGAATAGTGATGCTGCAAGGATAATTAAGGCTGGATACATAATAATATTTTCACCCTTTTTATCCAGTAAGCGACCAGTAAATGGTCGTGATACTAAAATTGCCAGTGAGTACATCAGAAAAAAGAATGTAGCAGCGCCCACTAGATCCAGTGATTTGGCATAAAAATGGACAAATGACAAAACCCCTGAATAACATATCGATGCAATGAATATTACTATCGCTATAGGCAGTGCTTTAGGCTCAATAAATTGAGCAATCCAATCTGTTTTTACTATATCTGGTTGGGGGTGTTTATCTTGTTGTGATGTAATAAATTCAGGAACTTTAAGGAAAAAACTGGTAATCAGACAACTTATTGCAATCGCAGTAGAAATGCTAAATATTGCTTCATAACCGACATTGAACATCAGCCAGATTCCAAGAAAAGGACCGATGGCAGTACCTAAAGTGCTGCTCATGCTATAATAACCGATACCTTCTCCACGTCGTGATGGCGGGAGAATCTGTGCAATGATTGTTCCTAGAACAGTTGATGCCATTCCCATCATGAAACCGTGGAAACAGCGCACAAAGAGTAAAAAACCAATTCCAAGATGAATAAAATACAATATTGAAAAAATCAGGAAACCGATTAACCCGACAATTAACGTAGTTTTTCGACCAAACTTGGTTAGAAATTTTCCAACCAGTAAGCGACCGATCAAAGTACCTACAATAAAAAGACCAGAAACTAAGCCAGCTTGAGCAGTACTTGCAGCCAGTTCCGATACGGCATAACCGACGATGACAACTACAAGTAAATAGAATATTAATACAAGTTGAAAATTTATCGCACTACATAGAATAAAATTCTGCGTCCATAGGCGAGCCTTGGAATTCATTTTACACCTGTTTTCATTAATAGTAGTTTCTGGACGACTAGTTCCATAGTCAATTGGCTTTGTGAGATTTGGTCTGGTTTTAATTCAGAAATAAGCAGCTGTTCAAATTCATCAATGAGAGATGAGCAGATTTGGTAAATTTGCATACCATGTTCAGATAAGCATAATTTTTTTTGTCGTTTATCCTGAGTTTCAAGCTGGGTTAAAAGTCCCAACTGATTCAAAGCTTGAATACGTTTTGTTATAGATGGCTTTGATACATTTAAATATTCTGCGATATCAAGGAAAGTACAATTTTGTTTAGAGTGTATGACAAATAAAACCTGCCATAGTGAATAGTTCAATTGAAAGGGCTCAAGGAGATGATTGATCTCGTCACTGATTAAGCGGGCACATCTTAAAATAGATGTCCGGAAGTGCGGTTTAGAAATAGACATAAGAGAATAATAGTTAACTAGGGTAACTAATTTATAGGAAATATACTCTTTTTTGAACTCTTATTCAACGTCAATAAAAGAGATATTTTTATTNATGAAGTATTTCTCAATAAATGCTTTCTTAATATGATTTAATCATCTATAGTGTTCATCATTAAAGTTGATTGAATCAATCGGATTTCACTCTCCGCATAGGTATAATCAATAAGTCGAAAAACTTTTGGGTTTGAGATATTTAATGCTAAGACGTAGTGGGTTGTTGCTTGCATTTGCAACAGTGCTTTTACAAATTTCGGTTTTTTTACAACCGCTTTTGCCAGTGCAGTATCAAATTGCTCCGGTTTGTGAAACTATCACTCACGCTATTTTTAATCCTCATCACTCTGAAGTTCATCACCAACCAAGTTTTGTCTATCATTATTTAAATCAAGATCACTTTGAAAATAATGGACATAGCCATCATCACGACTTAAATCATCATTGCCAGTATTGTACAGTTTACGGCAATCTGGTTTTACCTCCTGAGTTCGGTGTTAAAGAAATCTTGATACGCATTCAGATTCGGTTGCTGGCATTTGTTGAATCATTCAAACATGTCTATTTCGAGTTACAGCGACTCTTTTTAATTCCTCAGGGAAGAGCTCCACCATTTTCTACATCATTTTCATTTGTTTGATTCATCAAACTAAATTTAATTAATGTAGAGATCATGACATGTTTTTATTTCTTATTTCTAACTTTGTTAGAAACAGACAGCCTATTGCTTTATTAAGTTATTCTGAAAAACTGTGGGCATGTAAGCAAATTATTTACCAAGTAATCCAATTTATTTTTTTAGTTATCATTCAGCAGTTCACAGTAAAAAGCTTACATGATTCGCTCAATCACCCAAATATGTTAGAACTGGAGGTGGTGCTATGACTTTAGGACTGACTGCTCTGGAATTGGCTAGGGTACAATTTGCATTTACTGTTTCTTTTCATATTATTTTCCCTGCAATTTCTATTGGTCTGGCAGGTTTCTTAGCTGTTCTGGAATGGCGCTGGTTAAAAACCAAAAACCCTGTATATCAGGATTTATTTAAATTCTGGGTCAAAATCTTTGCTGTAGCTTTTGGTATGGGCGTCGTTTCTGGTGTGGTGATGAGCTATCAGTTTGGTACAAACTGGAGTGAATTTTCTCGTATCGCTGGTAGTGTAACAGGTCCTTTATTGGCTTATGAAGTATTAAGTGCTTTCTTTCTGGAAGCAGGTTTTCTAGGAATTATGCTATTCGGATGGGGGCGTGTTGGACCACGCGCACATTTTTTTGCAACGCTAATGGTCGCTATCGGAACATGTATTTCCATGTTCTGGATTTTGTCCTCAAATAGCTGGATGCAAACGCCACAAGGTTTTAGCATTGAAAATGGGATCATTGTTCCTCAGGACTGGCTTGCAATTGTTTTTAATCCATCATTTCCTTATCGTTTAGCACATATGGCTGCAGCTGCATTTTTAGTTGCGGCGTTGCTTGTTGCCTCTGCATCTGCTTGGCATTTGTTGAAAGGCCGCCGTGATGCTCTAGTAAAGAAATCATTTTCAATGGCGTTGTGGCTGATCTTGGTACTTGCTCCATTGCAAGTTTTGATCGGCGATAATCATGGACTGAATACTTTAAAACATCAACCTGCAAAATTGGCAGCAATAGAAGGTCACTGGGAAACCAACAAAAATGAAGCGATGCCTTTATATCTCTTCGGTATTCCTGATATGCAAGAAGAGCGTACTAAATATGCTGTAGGTATTCCATATTTAGGTAGTTTGATCATGACGCATACTTTAGAGGGTGAAGTCAAAGGGCTCAAAGAATTTGCACCAGAAGATCGTCCTAATTCACTTGTAGTGTTCTGGAGTTTCCGCATCATGGTGGCGATGGGCATGCTTATGCTTTTACTCGCGGTTGTCGGTTTATGGCTTCGAAAAACAGGTAAATTTTATGAAAGCCAGTGGTTTCACCGTTTTGCATTCCTGATGGGACCTTCTGGTTTTATTGCATTACTCGCAGGCTGGTTTACAACTGAGGTGGGGCGTCAACCCTGGGTTGTCTATAATGTTCTAAGAACAAAGGATGCGCTGTCATCTGTATCAGCTTCTCAAGTCGGACTGACCTTATTAATCTTCGTCGTGGTCTACTGTATTGTATTTGGGATCGGCATTTATTACATGCTGAAACTCATGCATAAAGGTCCTGAATTTATTCATGCAGATCCTGTTGAACATGGTGGAGTCCAACATATTGAAACCCCGATGCGTCCTATGAGTGCTGTCGAAGATAGCCTGGATGAACAAGACGATCAACAGGAGAAACGCCATGATTGATTTATCTTTGATCTGGATTGCTATTATTGGTTTTGGTGTATTGGTCTATGTCGTTCTAGATGGTTTTGATCTTGGTATTGGAATTTTATTTCCATTTGTAAAAGATTCACGTGAACGAGATGTAATGATGAATACTGTTGCACCTGTGTGGGATGGCAACGAAACCTGGATGGTACTCGGTGGGGCTGGGCTTTTTGCTGCATTTCCTCTGGTATATGCCACTGTGCTTTCAGCTTTATATATGCCGATTATTTTAATGCTGGTTGCACTTATTTTTAGGGGGGTGGCATTTGAATTTCGTTTTAAGGCAAATCGTACAAGGCATTTGTGGGATAAAGCCTTTATCTGTGGTTCTATATGTGCGAGTTTTTTCCAAGGTGTTATCTTAGGTGCCTATATTCAGGGGATCAAAACAGTTAATGGTGTCTATGCTGGTGGTGGATTAGATTGGTTAACTCCTTTTTCTGTTTTTACAGGTGTCGGTGTTGTTGTTTTATATGCGGCCTTAGGTTGTGGTTGGTTGATATTTAAAACAGACCATGAATTACAGCAGCAAATGTATCGTTTAATGTCTAAGCTGATTATTGCGGTATTTATCATATTCGGTTTGGTCAGTCTATATACACCATTCGCTCATCCAGAAATTGCAAATCGATGGTTTAGTCAACCACAATTGACATATTTTCTACCCGTACCAATTTTGGTTGTGATATTTACCATATTGGCATTACGTGCATGTAAGTTACAAAAAGAACTTAGCCCATTTATTTACACTTTAGGTTTAGTATTTTTAGCCTATACAGGCTTTATTATTAGCTTGTGGCCATATGTTATTCCACCATCAATCACTATTTGGGATGCCGCTGCTCCAGCAAATAGCCAATTATTTGCTTTAATTGGTGCATTGATATTAATCCCGATCATTCTCATGTATACCGCTTTTTCTTATTGGATTTTTAAAGATAAAGTTCGTATAGGTGATGAAGGTTACCACTAGGAGACAATATGAAACTTTCACAAACTGGATGGTTCATTGTTCTATGGCTAGGTGGTTTTTTCGCATTAGCCATTATTGCGGGACTGTTTAGGTTATTTATTCAATTCGCATATCAGTAAAGTAATTTAATCTAGAAAAGGTCTGTAATATCAGACCTTTTTTGTTTTCCCTGTCAGCGCTTTAGTATGCCAAATATACTTAAACGCACAGTAGTATTATTGTGGACAGTAAAGTTGATAGGCTATAGGTATTCTATATTGAAAGTAGCTTGTAACCAGTTCACAAAATGAAAGCTACTATACAACAATGAAACAATGGTTTAACTGGAACCTTTATCATCGTTTTCTTGGTGATGATGGTTTTGATTATCGTTATGCCATGAAATCAATAAAAATTCCTGTGTATTCGATTGCGTCCATTACTGATCATGTTATTACGCAGCAGAAGCATGCCAAGATTTTTTAGAACAATTCAAAAATAGCCTAAGTAGATTTGAATGTTATTCTATAAAAACGGTAACCTTGAAAATTATAATCATAGTCGTATTTTTCAGTCACAAAATGCAAAAAAGAAATCTGGCACAAAGTCATAACATGGCTAAATCTTTATTAAATTAAGAAGGTCAGTCTCTGACCCTCTTAAAAAGTACATCTATTAATGTGTATTCTCAACCTCAATCTCATTACGATCTGTAGACAATATTTCATGATCAGTTTACTGTAGAGTTTTTCCCGCTATTTCATTTGTTTGTTCGAGCTGTTGCAGTATCGGTAGCTGATTTTGCATGGAGATTGCCCAAGTCATAATACCGCCATAAGCAAGGATAAATATTGCCAACAGCACAGCGTACAATATCCCCAATATCTTTTCAGTTTGTTCGGTTGGGCGTGGAGCACCATAATCATTTGAACCTTCGGTACCTTTTGCTACAAATACATAGATCGCAAAAATGATATTAATCAGTGGTACGAGATAGAGTAGCCATAACCAACCACTTTTGTTCAGGTCATGTAATCGTCTAATCGTAATGCAAATAGAAATAATGCTAAAAACGATGATAACAAACACAAATAATAAAGTAGCAAATATGCCTAGCCCAGTAGAAGTGAAGTAATGGACAAGATATCAAATCCAGCTCCTGAAGCGATTAAGGAAACACTTGCTATACCAATAACTATTAATAGCGCAAATGAATAAATCATACTAGTGATAAACATCCAGGCTAGATATGAGAGCCTGCTAAAACGACCTTTTGGAGAAAATGGATTATCTTGAGTTTGAATATTTTGATTTTCGAAGGGAGTCATTATAAAACCTGTTTTTTTGATCTTTATTTTGTTAAAAAATGCTTTTTACAAAGCAGCGCTATTTAAGCAAAAGAAAAAAAGATACACAAGTTCAGTATGAAAAAGGGTTTAAGCAAATATCTTTTCAATCTCAGATCTTAAAAATTTATGTCGCGCGTTTTCTTGTAAATCTCTATGCCAATACATACCAAGATTAATGTATTGCTTTTTTACAGGTAATTCATATGTCTGAATATTTTTAGGCAAATGCAAATGTGAAAGAATCTGCTTGGGAATGGTTAATATTGCCTGATCATTTTGTTCTAGAACCTGTATGGCTGTAGAGTAGTGCTGACACCGAAGAAAAATTTGTCTTGAAACATCTTTTTTTGATAGATAGAGATCTTCAAGTAAAATTCCTGTACGTCGAGAAGAAACACCAATATGTGGTGAATGATAATATTTTTCAGGGTTTAAGTTTTTTTGTTGAGTGCAAAAAACAAAATAGTCTTGTACTAAACGATTAAAAACCAGCTTTTCACTCACGTTCTGTTCTAAATCAATAACAAAATCAATTTGCTGTGAAGCAAGTTCCGCAACAATATTTTTACGATCAAGTTTACTGCTTAGATACTGAATTTCCAGATTTAGATCCTGAAAGTGGTGAATGAGTTTTGGAAAAATTATGGGTTCGATTTCATCATGCACAGCAATTTTAATGGTTTGTACCATGCTAGGATCGAATTTATTTTTTTGAATCGAAATACTTTGAATTGAGTAAAGTGCTTGTTTGATTGGTTGATATATTTGTTCTGCAAACGGTGTAGGTAACATTTTACTGCCAGCCCGAACAAATAAATCATCATCTAAATGTGTCCGTAAACGATGCAGAGCATGACTTGCTGCCGATTGGGTAATCGATAAAATCTGGGCAGCCCTGGAAATACTTTGTTGTTCAAAAATAGCAATAAAAAGCGGATATAAATTGATATCAATTTTATGAAAAACTGATAAATCGATCGTTGCCTTATTATGAATAGTATTCATAGATATATATTTAATTAAATCATTTGGTTCATAATACTTTTCAGGTTAATGTGTTGTAAAGATCAACCCAATGAATTGAATAAAATATTAAGGATAAAGTGATGTTCCAACTCTCAGAGCATGCTCAAGATTTTATTGAGCGTACTAAAGCTTTTATAAAAAATGAAATTGAACCAGTAGAGAATGAGTTTTGGCATGATGTTCATCATTTAAACACAGATGGTGACTGGACTAAATGGCAATGGCCTGAGCAACTTGAAGTATTAAAAGATAAAGCAAAACAAGCAGGGCTCTGGAACATGTTTTTACCCGATCCTGTTTTAGGTCAGGGGCTTTCAGTTCAGGAATATGCACATATTGCTGAAATTTCAGGTCGTAGTTTACTTGCCCCAACAGTTTTTAACTGCAATGCTCCAGACAGTGGAAATATGGAAGTGATCTGGCGTTATGGTACTGAACAACAAAAACAACAATGGTTAATGCCACTTTTGGCAGGGAAAATCCGTTCGGTATTTTGTATGACTGAGCCTGATGTCGCATCAAGTGACGCGACAAATATGCAAGCTACAGCAGTTGTTGATGGTGATGAAATTGTATTGAATGGGCGTAAATGGTGGTCTTCAGGTTTAGGTGATCCAAATGCAAAAATCATCATATTCATGGCACATACACCTGATGAAACAAAAGATCGCCATCATCAGCATTCTATGGTTTTAGTTCCAGTTGATACCAAAGGTGTCAACATTGAAAGAATGTTACCTGTTTTTGGTGATTATGATGCGCCACATGGTCACGGCGAAATTAGTTTCGAAAATGTCAGAGTTCCTGTTGCGAATTTTATAGGTGGTGCAGGACAAGGATTTGAAATTGCCCAAGGGCGTTTAGGACCTGGTCGTATACATCATTGTATGCGTTGTATTGGTGCTGCGGAAAAAGCACTTGAATTGATGATTGATAGAGGGATGAGTCGTACAGCTTTTGGTAAGGAAATATTAAAATTAGGTGGAAATCTGGAACGTGTCGCTGATGCACGTGTGGCAATCGATCAAGCCAGACTTTTAACCTTGTACGCAGCGCATAAAATGGATACCTTAGGAAATATGGCAGCGCTAACAGAAATTTCAGCCATTAAGGTGATTGCACCATCTGTGCTGGAAAAAGTTGTGGATATGGCGATGCAAATTCACGGTGGAGCAGGTCTGTCAAAAGATACACCATTGACAGGATTTTTTGCTCAGGCAAGAAGTCTTCGTCTGGCAGATGGGCCCGATGAAGTACATAAAGGAATGATTGCCAAACTTGAGTTAAAAAAACGTGGTTATGGCTCACGTAAAAAGTAATATAGATTGATGAAGATAAAACTTTAGTGCATGAGAAAAATTATGTCTGTGATTGATGTGGGTGGTGAAGTTCGAGAAGGTGAAGAGCTCGATATACAAGCAGTTGAGAACTGGTTGAAGTCGCAAGATATTGAATTGCAAGGTCAGGTTGAAGTCACACAATATACAGGTGGTGTGTCTAACTGGACCTATCGTTTAAAGTACGATAATGCTGATTTGATTTTAAGACGTCCACCAAAAGGAACTAAAGCAAAATCAGCACATGATATGGTACGTGAATATTCAGTACAAAAAGAACTAGCAGCTTATTATCCTGTTGTTCCTGAACTGGTTGCTCTTTGTCAGGATCAATCCGTAATCGGTTGTGATTTCTATATCATGAAACGCATAGAAGGGATCATTCCACGTGCCAAATTGCCACCTGAGCTTGAGTTTGGTGAGGAGCAGGTACATCAATTATGTATAAATGTGCTTGATAAGCTAATTGAGTTACATCAAGTTCCTTATCAAGGAACAGCATTAGAGCAATTAGGTAAAGGAGAAGGTTACTGCCGACGACAAGTTGAAGGTTGGGATCAGCGTTATGAAAAAGCACATACCATTAATGTCCCAAGTTTTAAATATATTCGGCACTGGTTGCTGGATAATATTCCTGAAGATTCAACAAGTTGTTTGATTCATAATGACTGGCGCTTTGATAATGTGATTCTTGATCCAAAACATCCAACCGAAGTTATTGGTGTACTGGACTGGGAAATGGCAACCATTGGTGACCCATTAATGGATTTGGGGTCAGCTTTAGCCTATTGGGTCGAAGATACAGACAATATGATTTTTAAGTCCACACGACGTCAGCCTACAAATTTGAAGGGTATGTTCACACGTAAAGAGGTCGTTGATTATTACTTGGAAAAGACAGGGCTAAATCCTGAAAACTGGACATTTTACGAAGTCTTTGGCATTTTCCGGTTAGCTGTGATTGCTCAACAAATCTATTATCGTTATTACCACAAACAAACTCGAAATCCAGCATATAAAGACTTCTGGATTGTTATACATGCACTGCATATTCGGGCACTAAAATTGATTGGCGTACAAAAACTGGAAGCGAATGAGTTGGCACATGAGTTTATTGCCAAATTTAAGGAGCTATTGCCAAAATGACAACTATTTATCTTGTCCGTCACGGTCAAGCTTCTTTCGGTGCAGAAAGTTATGACAAACTTTCCCCAAACGGTGAGTTACAAGCCAGGATTTTAGGACGGTTTTTTCAAAAAATTTTAAAGGATGAGCCTGTTGTTATAGCGGGCTCTATGCAGCGTCATCAACAAACTGCACATCTGGCAATGAATGAATGTTTTCCGGATACTCAGGTTTTGACGAATAATGCATGGAATGAATTTAATCATCAGCAGGTATTTGCCCAATATGAACCGCGTTTTGAGCAACCAGAGTTGCTAAAACAGGAAGTCGCCAAAGAAAAAAGCCCTAGAGCATATCTGGCAAAAATATTTGAAGGTGCAATAGAACGCTGGACTGGTGGTGATTATCATCATGAATATGATGAATCATGGCCGCATTTTAAAAATCGTGTAGAAACGGCGATGCAAAATTTGTGTGATGAATTGGCAAAGACTCAGCCAAGATATGCGGTTGTTTTTACTTCTGGCGGGGTAATTTCTGTAGCAGTCGGAAAAATTCTGGAACTGAGTATTAACAGGACATTTGCATTGAACTGGTCGATTGCCAACACGAGTATGACTACACTGCGACTGGTAGGTAATCAGCCACAACTTTTAAGTCTGAATGAACATCATTTTATTAAAGAAGTTCAACCAGATTTACTTACTTGGATATAAATGGAATAAACCATGTCAAAAACAATTTTAATTACTGGGGCAAGTTCGGGTATTGGTGCAGGTATGGCACGTGAATTTGCAGCTAAAGGTTATAATTTGGCAATCTGTGCGCGTCGTTTAGAACGTTTAGAAACGCTGAAGCAGGAACTTGAAGCAAAACATGCTATTCGTATTATTGCCAAAGTTCTGGATGTAACCAACTATGATCAGGTATTTCAGGTATTTCGTGAATTTAAAGCGGAATTTGGCACGATAGATCGTATTATCGTTAATGCTGGTGTAGGTGATGGTCGTAGAATTGGAAAAGGAAATTTTGCAGTAAATAAAGCTACTGTGGAAACGAATTTTATTTCTGCTTTGGCTCAGTGTGAGGCAGCAGTTGAAATTTTCCGTGAACAAAATTCTGGACATTTGGTGATGATTTCATCCATGAGTGCAATCCGTGGCATGCCAAAGCACCTGACAGCTTATGGTGCGAGTAAGGCTGGGGTGGCACACCTTGCTGAAGGGATTCGTGCTGAACTCATAGATACTCCGATTAAAGTAACAACAATTTTCCCTGGATATATACGTACAGAAATCAATGAAGGTGCGAAAAAGCTACCTTTTGAAATTGATGAAAAGACAGGTTCACATTTGTTGGTCAAGGCAATTGAAAAAGAGCCTGTGAAAGCTTATGTTCCTGAGTGGCCATGGTTGCCATTAAGTATAGCAATGAAAATATTACCATTAAAACTGGTGAATAAATTAGGCTAGCTTTAGCAATAATTTTAAAAAGCACAAGTCAATGTGGCAAAAATTGGCTTGTGCTTTTAATATAAATTCGGGCTTATAGACCGATTTATCTGTTTCAGCCATTCCTTTGAAATGCTAAGTTGTATAAATATCAAGTTATTATATGGTTGCTTCCTGGATCATGTGCCGAGAGATAATGATTTGTTGAATCTGGGTTGTTCCTTCATAAATGCGAAACAGTCGAACATCACGATAAAAATGTTCTATTGAATATTCATTAATGTAACCTGCACCACCATGAATTTGTACACAGCGATCAGCAACTTTGCCACACATTTCAGTGGCAAACATTTTTGCACAAGATGATTCTAATGTGACATCTTTCCCTTCATCTCGCTTGCGTGCAGCATCTAATACCATACATTTTGCAGCATAAATTTCAGCTTTTGAATCTGCAAGCATAGCCTGAATGAGCTGAAAATTTGCTATGGGTTGAGCAAATTGTTTACGTTCACATGCATACTTCAAAGCATCATTAAGCATACGTTCTGCGATGCCAACACTGAATGCTGCTATACCTAGCCGACCTTTATCTAGAACCTTCATGGCTGTTATAAAACCAGCACCTTCTTCACCAATAAGCTGGTCTTTGTGAACTTTACAATTATCAAAAATAACATCACAGGTATAAGTACCTTTTTGCCCCATTTTTTTATCGATTTTACCAAGACTAATACCAGCCGTCTCACTTTCTACCAAGAAAGCAGAAATGCCACGTGCACCTTTAATTTCTGGGTTTGTACGTGCCATGACAGTAAATGTTGCTGCACGAGGGGCATTGGTAATAAAACGTTTTGTACCATTTAGAATATAATAATCACCATCTTTTCTCGCAGTGGTTTTCAATGAGGCTGCATCTGAACCAGATTCGGCTTCAGTGAGACAAAATGATCCAATGTATTCACCACTGGCAAGCTTTGGTAAATATTTTTGTTTTTGTTGATCGGAGCCATCAAGAATAATACCGGATGAACCAATACCAGTGTTGGTACTAAACACAGAGCGAAAAGCAGGTGATGTCCCACCCAACTCGAAGTTAACTAAAACCTCTTCCTCCATTGTCAATCCCAGACCACCATATTCTTCAGATATAGATAGTCCAAAGAGACCAAGTTCACGCATATGCTGGATAACATTTTCAGGAACTGTTTCGGTTTCTTCTACTTGCTGTTCAATTGGAACCAGCTCTTTTTGTACGAAGTGGCGTACTGTATCTAATAATTGTTCCAATATTTCCTGATCTCTAATCATTTTCGCTCCTTGTTATATAATGATTCATTATTTAAATTATTTAGAACCAAGTTTCGCTATACGAAATATAAATAGTGTATTTTGGAAAAAATAGCAAGGTTTACTGGTTAGAAAGTATCAATTTTTACTTCAATGAATATAAATCTGAAGTTATTTTTGAATAGCACTGTGAGCCTGGAAAGATTCCTAACATATTGATCATGTGTCTATTTTTGAGAACTCTACGAACAGGAGTCTTGAAGATCCTCAATCTATTTTGTTCTATACTTTATTGTGTTTTAAGTAAAAGTAATACATAAGTTAACAA
>NZ_OOGT01000237.1 GCF_900323515.1 Acinetobacter stercoris
GTTATATAGAGTATGAAATATAAGATTAAAACAACAATTATTGAATATTCATAGCATATTTCAGTTACACTTAAGCAAATTTAAAAGAGAGCCCAAATATGCATTTACAACCATCTTTTAGACAGGAGCCAAATCCTGAACTTAAAACATGGTTATATGCTTCTGGTTCTCTTACACAACAGTTAACAGAGCTTGCCGATGGAATTTTCAAGGTTGAGCCTACCCGTGAATATTTTAAAAGACTGACTTTTCTTGATAGCAAATGGATGCGAGTTCCTCACCAGCATACCTCTTGGGTGAGGGAAAGCCTGCTTTATGGATGTGAAGGAGAAGCCTGGGTTAAAGCAAAAAGTATTTTTCCTATTCAAAGTCTCCAAGGTCGTGCACGCTTATTTAAACATATTGGTAAGAAACCGATAGGCTGGTTTTTATTTGAAAGAACTGAGCCCAAATGTGAAAGACGAGTTATCTGGCTGGATGAAGGGTGGACGAGACAAAGTTGCTATACTTGGCATGGATGCAAGTTTATTGTACAGGAAACTTTTTTGCCGAAATTTGAACAATTTCTTAAACAACATGGTTAAGGATCGCAATGACTACACTTCAACATATCAATTGGCGCGAACGTTTAGCGGCATACTATTATCTATGCCGTTTTGATAAACCTATTGGTACTGAACTGGTCTTCTGGCCGACCATGTGGGCATTGTGGATTGCTGCTGAAGGTATTCCGGATATTGTAACTCTTACTGCCATGGTGGTCGGTACGATTCTTATGCGCGCTGCAGGTTGTGCGATCAATGATTTTGCTGATCGAAAAGTAGATGCACATGTAGCAAGAACTAAAGATCGACCATTAGCTACTGGAGTTATTTCAGCTAAGGAAGCTATATATGTGTTTTTGCTTCTGGTTCTTGCCAGTGCCTGCACATTATTTTTTCTCCCTGTAGCTACTTTTTATTGTGCTTTAGCTGGCCTTGTTCTGGCTTTTATTTATCCCTTTATGAAGCGTTATACCCATTTACCGCAAGTGGTATTAGGAATGGCTTTTTCCTGGGGAATACCTATGTCGTTTACAGCTATGGGTAAGCCTTTGGATGCTACATGCTGGTTGCTGTATTTTGGAAATCTGGCTTGGACAGTTGCTTATGATACGCAGTATGCCATCACTGATCGAGAATATGATTTGAAAATTGGGGTCAAGTCGACAGCAATTTTATTTGGGAAATATGACATTGAAATCATTTCACTGCTACAGGCAACTGCTGTTGTATTGATTGGTTTAGCTCTATATCGCGCTGAAATATTATTTCCTTATGGTTTAATTGGATTGTTTATTGTTGTTGCCGATTTTATTTATCAATGGACAAAAACCAATGATCGTGATCCTCAACGTTGTTTCTGGGCATTTCGCCATAATCGCTGGGTTGGAATTATTCTTTTCTTAACAATTTTTATAGCCTATTTATAACAAATTTTAATTTATGTTTTAAAAGAGCATCCTAGTCAGATGCTTTTTTTTATGTTTTATTAAAAATGCTCATGAAGAGCGATAAAATAACAAAAGGAAAATTCAAGATGAAAAAAATAATCCAACGTTCGATACTTACTGTTAGCTGTTCAACATTTTTATTTCTAGCCGCTTGTAATGACGATGACAAAGAGTATGTTTCTTATCAAAATTATGTGAGTGAGACGACATATAATAAAGATAAGATGAACAATGCTTCCTCTGTAAATGTCATGACTTATCGTATGCCGACAGTGTCAGGTGAAACCCGTATTGCGACAGCAATGGTGATGACTCCTAAAACGGTACAACCTGAAAATGGATGGAGGGTAGTGGTCTGGGAACATGGTACCGTTGGTATCGGTGATAGTTGTGCACCGAGCAATAATGTATTTAATCCCCGTTTTAAAAATATGGCTGAGAGTTTGCTTGCGGAGGGATATGTTGTCATTGCTCCAGATTATGAGGGACTCGGTACAGCAGGCATTCATCCATATTTAAATCTAGGCAGTGCTGCGAAATCAGCCTCCTACGCTGTACAAGCCTATAAAGCACGTTATGGTCATCAGGTAAATGGTGTATGGATGTCAGTGGGGCAATCGCAGGGAGGACATGCTTCTTTAGGCACGGCAGAATATGAGAACAATAACCCTAATTATAAAGGCGCTGTTGCTGGTGCTCCTGCATCAAGTCTAGGATATATTATTTCAGTTGTTGCACCGCAGGCTTTGCAAAAACTCGTTGCGGAAGGTCATACTGATATAGCAATAGGGGTTTATGCTGAATTACTGGCTTATGCTGCTTATACTACTGTAGGTATAAAAGCATATGATCCTAGATTTAACTATCAATCACTTTTTCAGGATCGATCACAGCCATTGGTTGAGTTTGCTGAGGGAACTACAGGTGAAAATGGCTTATGTCTGGATGACATGCATAATAAATTTGCTGATGATATCCGTGCATTTTTAAGTGAAAATCCTACAAAAACTGTTGTAGATTATCCTGGATTGAAAAGTGACTTTCAGAGTAATGCAACAGTAAGCAAATTTTTAACAGATAATCAACCAGCAACCAAGAAAATAAATACGCCTGTGATGATTATTCAAGGTACCGCTGATATGGCAGTGCCTTACCAGGTGACACAACAGCTCCAGCATGATCTCAAAGAGATGGGAACAGATGTAACTTTCCTATTAGTTGAGGGAGCAACTCATACAGAAGCGATTGTGAAAAAGAATGCTGACCTTGTTGCATTTATCAAAACGCATATGCCAGCTCGTTAAGCGGATAAAAGAAAGAAGCTTCGGCTTCTTTCTAAACTGCATATGCAATATCTTTGCGTAAATGTCGAATACTTGGTACATCCGTGTATCTTAAAACTATATAGCCTGCCTCATTTAGCATAGCATCTCTTTTACTATCTTCCAGTTCCTTACCTATATGGCTTGGATCATCCAGCTCTATAATAACGACGACGTTTAACTGTTGATCTAGCAACACGAAATCTGTGACTTTTCTATTAAATTGACGGCGTATTTTATAATTATCACTGGTCATTAATGAACTAAATGCAACTTGAGCCAAGACATGATATTGAGGAAATGCTTCGTTCAGACGAATAAACATTTTATACTCAAAATCTGTAATTACCCGCTTGGGAAAGTAAACTTGCCTGGATTCTAAATACTGTTTATAGCATATATATACTAACAGACAGCAGGCGAGGCAGCCGATTGTAATTGAAAGATAATGAAGCAATGGAATCACACTTTTGATCGGACAAGAAAAAACCCACTCAAATAGAGTGGGTTTTTAGAATCTGGCTCTCCAACCTGGGCTCGAACCAGGGACCTGCGGATTAACAGTCCGTCGCTCTACCGACTGAGCTATTGGAGAATCTGGAACGCATTGTATTTGTCTGACTCTGATAGGTCAAGATGTCTAGTTCGAAAAAGGCACAAAAAATGAAATAACTGTTTTATTTATCACCAAAAAACTCAAAGAGATAATAATTTAAAGATAAAGATAAAGATAAAGATAAAGATAAAGATAAAGCTGAATGCTGGGTGTTCATACCATACATATATTGATAGATGAACAAATATTTCAGTAAAGTCGTTTTCTTAGGTAGATAGATAAAAAAAGCCCACTTAAATAAAGTGGGCTTTTAGAATCTGGCTCTCCAACCTGGGCTCGAACCAGGGACCTGCGGATTAACAGTCCGTCGCTCTACCGACTNAGCTATTGGAGAATCTGATGCGCATTTTAGGAGGTAAAATGACTGTCGTCAACCCAATTTAATAAATCAACCTATTGATTGCTGTATAAATACGCATTTGATATCTAAAAAGAAAAAAAATCACCCATATAGGGTGATTTTTATTTGAAAAATAAAAATTATTTTTCTACACCAGCTTCTTGACCAGCATATTTAGCATTTGCATAGTCCCAGTTAGCCAAGCTTTCAAGGAAAGTTGTAATGTATTTAGGACGTGCATTACGGTAATCGATATAATAAGCATGTTCCCAAACATCAATTGTAAGCACAGCAACTTGACCATGAGCAAGTGGAGTATCTGCATTTGAAGTTTTAAGAATAGAAAGGTTACCGTTTACTTTATCTGCAACTAACCAAGCCCAGCCAGAACCGAATTGAGTTGTTGCAGCAGCAGCAAATTCTTCAGCAAATTTTTCATAAGAACCAAATGCTTCATCAATTTTAGCAGCTAAAGCACCAGTTGCTTTACCACCACCATTTGGTTTGATGCTGTTCCAGTAGAATGTGTGGTTCCAAACTTGAGCAGCATTGTTGAAGATACCTGCTTTAGATGCATCACCAGCAGTCGCTTTGATGATTTCTTCTAAAGTTTTACCTTCAAGGTCAGTGCCTTTGATCAGGTTGTTCAAGTTTACAACATAAGTGTTGTGATGCTTGTCATGATGATATTCTAAAGTTTCTTTGCTGATATGCGGAGCGAGATCATCATATCCGTATGGAAGAGCTGGTAAAGTAATGGTTGTCATGTCTTTAATTCCTTGCATTTTGCTGGGTTTTAACATTAAGTGACTTTATTGTAATGGATTATTCTCATAAATGCGCATGATGTTAAATAACAATACACAATTTATTTCGAATTAATACGTATAAAGAAAATGTTAAAAACAGCTTAGATGTCGTGGCAAAGCTTTGCTGCATTGGTATACCAATGAAGCCAATATTTACCCTGATTAAATCGGATTATTTAACTCGAAATAACTATACTCAATATTGAACTGTTCTGAAATAGCTTTTGCAAGTCGTTGTACACCATATCTTTCGGTTGCATGGTGACCACAAGCGTAATAATGCACATCTAGCTCTTTGGCTTCATAAAAAGTACGTTCACTTACTTCACCAGAAATATAAGCATCACAATTTTGTTCCGCTGCTTTAGTAATAAAATCCTGTGCTGCACCTGTACAAAAACCAACTTTTTGAATGTTTGTTTTTTGGGCATCTAGATGAATGGCATCAAATCCTAAGCGTTCTGATAAAAAAGCCTTGAAATCCTGTGGTGAAATCGGTTTATTTAAATAACCAATATTACCAATGGGATTTCGCTCACTTGGGTCTAAAGCTTCAATATTCTCAAGCTCAAGTATTTCAGCAATTGCAGCGTTATTACCTAGAGTTGGATGTGAATCTAAAGGAAGATGATAACCGACTAGAGAAATATCATGTTTTATGAGTGACTTGATACGGTTTCCACGCATCCCCGTAATAGGGTAAGGCTCGCCTTTCCAAAAATAACCATGATGAACCAAGAGTAAATCAGCTTTTGCTGAAATTGCAGCATCGATAGCATCTTGAGAAGCTGTTACAGCACAAAGGATTTTTCTCACCTCAGCTGTACCTTCGATTTGCAAACCATTTGGGGCGTAATCACGAAATTCATGTGCTTTGAGTGTTTGGTTGCACCACGCAATAATGTCTGATAACTGAGCCATAAATACCTAAAATAATTGTCAGTAATACTTTATATCAAAAC
>NZ_OOGT01000218.1 GCF_900323515.1 Acinetobacter stercoris
ATCAAACATAATCTGATTATTTTTAATTTTACATCATTGTTTTAAATCATATTTAATTTTGGCATTTTAATTGCTCAACTTATTTTTTGATTACCAGAGTTTAATTATGAGCATTGAATTTGTCGGTATGGTTTTTCCAAATCAATGGTCGGAAACAAAAACTACCCGTATCTTTGATAAAATTGACCTTGATTATTTAAAGTATCATGCCCGAGCACATGAATATGCGGGTTTTGACAAAGTCCTCATCGCTAGTGGTCCCAATAGCCCAGATAGTACCCAGCTTGCTGCTTTCTTGGCACAACATACTGAAAAATTGGGATTTATGATTGCTCATCGACCAGGATTATTGACACCTAATCTGGCTGCACGTTCTTTTGCGACCCTTGATCATACATCTGGTGGCGGGCGCATACGCATTCATGCAATCACTGGGATCACAGCTGAACCACAAGAAGGTGATTATATTGTAGATAAAGTCCAACGTTATGAGCGTACAGGTGAGTATTTAGAAATTATTAAAACACTCTGGTCTAGTGATCAACCAATTGATTATGAAGGTAAATATTTTAATATTAAAAATGCATTTTGTCCTCTAAAACCAGTCAATGGTTCTTCTATCCCGATCTCTTTTGGTGGCTCATCCGATGTTGCTTATGATATTGCTGTCCGTCATGCAGATCTTTATGCACTGTGGGGTGAACCTCTCTCAGGAGTTAAAGAACAAATCAGCAAATTAAAAAATGCTGCTGAAAAAGCCAATAGACCGCAACCTGAAGTTAGTCTTTCAGTACGTCTCATTATTGGTGCAACTGAAGAACTTGCTTGGCAAAGAGCCGAAAAAATATTATCTGATATTCAAAAAAATCCACTTTTTCAAAATAATAGTAGCGTCACTGGTCATCAGATCAAAAGTACAGGTTCACAGCGCCTGTTAGCTGCTGCACAACAAGCTGACCATCATGACAAAGCATTATGGATGCCTACTGCAACTGCTGTTGGCGCATATGGTGATACTACAGCACTTGTGGGAACACCTGATACGATTATTGAGTCCTTATTGAATTATGTTGATCTGGGAGTAACAACGTTCCTAAATCGTGGTTATGACCCAGTCTATGATACTGTGGACTATGGACGCTATATTATTCCAACAGTTCGAGAGGAAGCAGCTAAACGTAAAAAAAGAGTCGCTTAATTTCAAAATCTAAAAAGCTCCTTTGATCGTCATCAAAGGAGCTTTTTTATTATTGGATGACAGGATTACAAATTGCTTGTATTTTTTGCCCGTCAATAACATTTTTAGCAAAAGGAATAGAATCTTTTAGCGAAGCATTTACTGTCTCACTATGCCCCAGTCCGTGATAAAGATGTCCTTCTACTACAGTTCCTGCTTTACATGCATCTGCAACCAATTTCATTTGCGAACGTGCATCTGGTGTCCGGTCATTCGCACCTGTTCCTATAAACACAGGGAAATTTATTTTCAGTGTCGGATAGTAACCATATGCTTTGGTTTGTTCTGCCTGCAAAGTCTTGTAAATAGGCGCTTGATCAGCTTTATATGCACGCGCAGCCGTGATACCAGACAGCTCAATATCAGCCATAAAACTGGATAAACAGGCATTCCGCCCCTGTTCAACCAAAGGGGCTGCTTCTGCTGTAAATACATCTTCGACCTTCAGCTCTGGAGCTAGGTTCTGCGTGGCTAAAAAGCTATATATGCCGTATGCAAGTGCTGGATTAACCACATGCGGATTCATCCGAATCAGGTTTTGCTCTGTTTCTGCTTGAGGATATCTGTAAATCACTCCAGTTCCCACAGCACCTTTTATATTTAGATCAGGTGCATATGTTGCGGAATATGAAGCAGCCGAAATTGCACCTGCCCCTCCCTGTGACTGCCCAACGATAACAAACTTATTAGCTAACGGTAATTTGCTCTGTAATGCCGATCTTCCACTATCTAATACACTATAAGCCAGCATCGGGTTATTCAACAATAAATGTGGCCCAGCAACTCCAAGCCCTTCATAATCTGTTGCAACAACTGCAAAACCTGCTTTTAACCAGCTATTTAAATATTGCACATCTCGATATGAGCGTCCATTCCATGACGGAGCACAGGCATCTGCCAGTCCAACTGTTCCATGCGCCCATAATACGACTGGCCAGCCACCTTTTGGCGGAGTACCTTTTGGCAAATGAATACTACCTGAAACAACAATCGGTGTTTTACTATCCTTGCCACTGGTTGATGAATATAAAATACGAATGGCCTGGCTATCATTATCCAAGCGGATATAAGGACTGGTAATATTTTCTGTTTTGAGTAATTTTCCAGGTTTATCTGGAATCTGTTCCGTCCATGTATAGAATGATGAAACCCGACCATCACCATATTTTTCCTGAGGTTCAGGGGCTAATGCAGCATACGTCAAACTAGAACAAACTGTCATCGAACCAAACAGCGAAATAGCTAAAGTTTGAGCAAGATTTTTCATTTTCATAAACATCTCTTATTTAAAATTAATTGAACATACATGGGGAATTGGCTCATCATTGAGCGCTTGCTGTGCAAAGAGGATTGCATCTGGAAAAGACCTGGGCACAGCTTCACTATGCCCATGACCGTGATATAAATGTGCTTGAACACGCGTACCTTGTTGACAAGCATCTTTGACAAGAGCCATTTGGCTACGTGCATCAGGGGTTTTGTCCTCTGCACCAGTACCAATAAAGACAGGATGCGCAATTTTTAAAGTTGGGTAATGCCCGTATTTCTGATTAAATTGACGTTGTAAATTGAGATATTTTTCGGATGGTTTATCTAATAAAGCATCTGCAAAGCTTAACTTCTCAAAAGCAACGTCAGAGAAAATTTGTGGAATACACTGTGAGCGTTCATGCTCAACTAAAGGAATTGCTTTTGTTTTGAATACTTCTGAAACCTTCAAGGTTGGATCATATTGTTGCAAGACATAGAATTTTAAAATTTGATACGCCAAAGCAGGGTTTGGAATATTTGGATTTGCCTGAACCAATGTCGGTGCTTGATTCTGTCTGGATTGGTAAATTACACCAGTTGCAATTGTTCCCTTAATATTAAGATCTGGTGCATAACTTGCTGCATATGATGCAGCACCAAACGCAGCAGCTCCGCCTTGCGACTGCCCTGCAATAATAATTTTATTTGCGATCTGATGATTTGATTTGAGTGCAGCACGTGCGCTATCCAGAACATTATAGGAAAGCTGCGGAATATTGATTAACCAATGTGGTCCAGCAACACCTAAACCCTGATAATCAGCTTCTACAATAGCAAAACCCTTTTTTAACCATTGATTTAGATAATCTGCATTTCGATAAACACGCCCTGCCCATGACGGCGCACACTGATCTGCCATACCAACAGAACCATGCCCCCAGACCATTAAAGGCCATCCACCCGCAGGAGGGTTACCTTTGGGGATAAATAAAGAACCTGAAACAATGCGAGGTGAATGACCATCCATCCCATCAGTAGACGTAAATAAAATACGGTACTGTTGATCAGCCTGAGCTAAACGAATCCTTTCTTCTAAAGGCTCACTTCGTAATAACAGACCTGCTTGAAATGGTACTTTCTCATTCCACTGATAAAAAGCAGAAAGAGTCCGGTCTCCATATAATGCACTGGCTGCAGGATATTCAGTAACAGCAGGCAAAGCATGTGCTTGCTGGATGGATAAAGTGATTATGCCAAAGGCAAAGCGTTTAAATATATTGTGCATGCTCGACATCCCGATCATTTAAAAGTCGTGACTTGCACGGGCATATAAATAGGTGCCGTAAGTGCCTTCTGGCGAATTTAAGGTGTACTTGACCACACCATAAGGAGCTGCAGAAACAGTTTGATCCGGGAAACTATTAAATAGATTCACTGCACCAATATTAAATTTTAGCCCTTTAACAAAACGGTCAGCTTTATACCCAATGTCAAGATCAGCCACCCATTGTTCACCAAATGTTTGGTCTAAAGAGGGATCGGTATTATTTAAAATTTTCCATTTTCCATAGCGGCGTACAGCTGTATTGACACTCCAATCTCCCAGATTCCATAACAGTCCTGTAGTCACTTTACTGGTAGGTGCGGCAGATTCAATCAGACTTCGGGTATTGCGCCCTGCAATTAACGAAGATGAAATCACCTGACCTTTCGAGGTAACAGCGTTACGGACTTTGGTAATTTCATTATCATTACCAGCAATCGCAAGATTGAGTTTTAATATGCCATATTGCTGTAAATCAAGATCATGCTTTAGAGAAAACTCTGCACCACGTGTACGCGTATCTAACAGGTTATTAAAAAAGGCGACGTTATTAATTTTTGAATATTCAGTCCCCTGAAAAGTATTGCTGACAATACTGCCTGTAATGTTATCGGATAATAAGATTCGATCATGGATATCAATCTGATAAGCATCCAAAGTTAAAGAGGTCTGTTTTGCCGGTTTCCATACCAAACCAAGCGAATAATTGGTGGATTTTTCAGGTTTAAGCTCACCACCACCAAGTAATTTGGCTGCTTCACTTCCCGCAATTAATGTTCGCTGTTGTACATCCTGCCAAACACCATTGATATCTACAGTCTGGACACTATATGTAGAATAGCCAAGCTGGGTTAAAGATGGTGCTCGATAACCCGTGCTTGCAGAACCACGTAGGCTAAACTCTGGGTTAAAGTCATATTTTAGTGTGAGCTTGCCATTTGTCGTTGTACCAAAATCTGAATATTTCTCGCTGCGCAGTGCCACCCCAACATTCAGGCTTTTGATGACATCTGCTTCAGCATCTATATATGCACCGTATACATCGCGGTTAATTTTACGAGAATCTTCATTGGTAATTCCTGCATAAATAGGGGGGACACCTACACCAGAAACGGGGCTTGGGTTATAAAAAGGTCCTCTGGTATAGGCAATAGGATTGCCTGCAACCTGTTGATATTCTTCCCAGCGATAGAGTGCTCCAGCCGAAAAAATTATAGGGCTATACAACCATGAGGTCGAAAAATTACGACTGTAGTCAATCCCAGTATTGAGCTGAGAAAAAATATTATCACCAAGTGAATAGCCAGACTGTGAATCAGGGCCATAACTTGGATTAATACCATTCCCCTGATCTGTATGAACTTTATTGCGTCCATAAGTCGCAAAAGCATCAACTTTACCTGTTTTTTGATCACCAGCTTTAGCACCAATGGTCAGTGCAAAATCATCTATCGTGACAATGCTCAACGGAACGCGACCATCAGGATAACGATCTTTAAAATACTCAGATTGATTTAATAAACCGGGTGTCGATGGTGGCTCATAAAAATTTTCACCAAACGCCTTACGGTGACCATAGGTTCCAAAACTATATAATGCGATCGCATCATTCAGTGGCAGGTCTGCGTTATAACTCAAGTTGATCTGGTCTTTGACTTCTGGCGAACCGAAGTTCCATTTTCGATAAGGTGTATTATGTTCCTGATATTTACTTTTGGGATTAGGCTTCGATCCATAAAAAACACGAGTATCGGGATTAGTAATCGAAATCGTATCCTTTTTCCCTACATCCAGAGCTAAAGTCAAACTGCCATCATTGGGAAGCTTTATCCCTTTCCATGCATTCAGTTTATGCTGCTCACCATCTCCCTGAGAGTAAATACCTGCCTGATAACTTATACCTCCTCCCTGATCTTTGGATTTCAGGATAATATTGACAACTCCTGCTATCGCATCAGAACCAAACTGGGCTGCAGCACCATCACGTAAAATCTCTACACGCTCTACCGCACTGATCGGAATCAGACTCAAATCAGTCCCGGCTGAACCTCGCGCCCCCGCAAAAGTCTGACGGGTAAAATAAGCTGAAGTGTGACGGCGCTTACCATTGATCAAGATCAACGTTTGTTCAGAGTTTAGACCTCGTAATGCAATACCTGCACCAATAGACGCTGAAAAACCTCCACCAGGCGATGTAGGTAAAGTGGCTGACGAAGATAATTTCGCAAGTGCTTTGGATAAATCACTTTCACCTGTTTCGAGCAGATCAGTAGTCGAGACAATATCGACTGGTGCTGATGCCTCGAGCGCACTTTTAATATTTTTTCTGGAACCAGTAACCACTACAGACTGTAGGGTAATGGCATCATCCTTTACAGACTGTTTTGCTATTTCTCGTGCATTTGCCAAAGTGATCGATGTGGTTAAAACACTTAAACCAAATATTGATGTTTTAAAAAGTACTGGATGGGTTATTAAATTCATATTTATTTCCCTAAAAATTTCTAATCTTTAGAGCAAAGCTAATGCCATATTTTTTA
>NZ_OOGT01000022.1 GCF_900323515.1 Acinetobacter stercoris
ATTCAACTTAGATTAAGTTCTAATTTTATTTGATAAAAATTTCAAGGTATTTCATTTCAGAACATTTAGTCTTTACATGAGCTTAACATTCTTAATAGGCTAAAATTAACTAAACTCTTTCAAAACCCTGTCCACAAACCATTTAGGGAAGCGTTCTACTGATGGATTAATTTTTAATATTTCAGCATTTTCTATTTCAGCAAGAAATGAAGCTTTTTCTCCATCTTTTGAATTGTCAAAAAGATAGGCACGATTAGAAACATCAATAGCAGACATCAATAAATTCATACTTCGATCATAACGATCACGAATTTTTTGTTCTGGAACATCATGTCCCCCACTTTCCACACGATATTTGACACGACCAATGTTAATGATGGGATCAACAGTTGCAACATAATATAAATAAACTCTAAACCCTTGCTCTTGGGCTTTTTTTAAAAATTCTATTTTGCTCTCATGAGACATTACTGTTTCAAAAGTAAAACTGACTTTTAAGCGTAAAAACTCTAAACGAATAAAATCAATAATTCTGGCAGCCAGATAAGAATCTATTTCATGCATTGCAAATTCAATTATATGATGATTTTCTATATGTGGTTCAGTCGAAAGTAATGAAACAGTTTGATTATTTTTCTTACGCTTTTTCTTTTTTAGGAATGTAATTAATTCATAAGTCGATAGTTCTGGATGGTAATCACTTAAATCAAGACGCCGCTCTAAAACCAGAACTTTTTCCAGTTCGTCAGCATTCAGATAAGCACCAATTTGGTGGGCAGGTAAATATTCTTTTATAGTACTTTTACCAGACCCATTAGGACCTGCAAACATCCGTATGCGTGGTCGAAGCATCCCTTAGACAAGAGCCTCTCTTTTTGCTTTACGTTTTAAAACTGTTTTTTTTAGCTGCATATCAACATATTGCGCTGTAACATCTTTTAATATAGCGCATTGACCGTTTCTATACTGTTTTACGATATTTCCATGACGTACAAATACAACAGGATGGTTTGATTGGGTCGCTTCTATAAATGCATGCTTAAATGATTCGACTGCAAACTGAGGAATAATCGCTTCTTCTCGCATATTCGTTTTCATTTTTGTATAGGTCACCATGTTAACCTCAGCATATTTGTATGATAAAAATCATTTAGATTTTATATTAACACAAAAAGCTATTTTGTCTATTTTACCCCCATAACAACTTTTACTTGAGCATTCTCATCTGCCATTTGAATAAATGAATAATCTGTGCATAATAAATTAGAGTAATTACTCTAATTTTATAAAAATGGATTCAGCTATGTATATAGGCTCCCGAAAATGGATGAACACTAGTCATGGACAGCTTGGTTTTAAAGATAAAACCCAACTCATAAAGCAAATCTTATATCCAGTAACTTTAGATTTCTTCAAAGCCCATATCAAAAAAAACTCAACAGATGTTCCTTTAGAAATAAACGATATCATTATTCCAGATACAGCATTAATCAAAGATGCAATAAATGAACTAGAACAATGTAGAAATATTGCCATAATTCAACATTCTTGGCGCAGTTATTTCTGGGCAGTTGCAATTGCAAAATATAAAAAATGGCAATTTGATAGTGAAGATTTACTCTTTGCAAGTTTGATACATGATTTAGGTTTAATCTCTCCCAAATCAGAATATTCTACGTGTCAATGTTTCACCTTTAAAAGTGCATTACAGGCTGAAGATCTGTGTAAAAAACATCACCATCCTCAGGATCGAACAGAAAATATTTCCAATGCAATCTGTTTACATATGAACGGATACTTAAATGAAAGAAATCTATCTTTAAGTAAAGAGGTTTTTTTATTACAACAGGCAACAGCATGTGATGTTATAGGCACAAATATTCACTGTATTGATAAGTCTTATTATAACAATGTCCTATTACGGCACCCTCGCTATAAATTTAATACCGAATTTCAAAAACTAATTGAAACTGAATCCAGACGTCACCCTCAGTCACGTACTGCACTATTAAATAAACTTGGACTAAACATAATGATTAAACTGAATAAACATGGAGAATGAGATGAAAAGTGAACTTAGTATCCAAAAGATAAACTTTAAAGATATCAGTAATATTCAAGTAGATCACTGGAGTAACACGCTACATACGACCAGCATTATATTTTTACCAGCAATCGGTGTCCCTGTCGCTAAATACGAAAAATTATTTCAGCATTTATTTGGTATAGGATACAACCTGATCTACGCTGACTATCCAGGTTGCGGTCGTAATACCCCCACTGTCTCTAGACATTTCGACTATGGCTATGCCGATTTGATTGATGAGTTTATTCCACAATTACATAAAATTGCGAAGGGAAATGCAGCAAAAAAAATTATTTTGTTTGGACATAGTTTAGGTGGGCACTTGGCAACACTTTATGCTCAGCATCATCGAATCATAACAATCGGAATAGCAACAGGAAATATTGGTTTACGCTATTGGGACCTGAAAGGCAAAATAAATATTTTAAAGGCTGCGACAGTTTTTAATGTAATGATATTAAAAGATGGTTTTCTTGCTGGTTATAAAGTCGGTTTTGGTAATAAAGAAGCTAAAAGCTTAATGCGAGACTGGTCTAAAACAATTTTTACTGGTAATTACAAACACATATCAGGAAAAAATGAATCAGTTTCATCAAATCAAGCATTGTTTATACAGCTAAAAAATGATCATTTTGCACCATTACCGTCGACATTAGGCTTGAGTAAATATTTTACAAATCCAGATATTATTACACTAGATCTAACATCTGACATTCAGGGTAATCAACATAGTGCATGGATTAAACAGCCAGAACTGATTGTAACGACAATTAAAAACTGGTTGCAAAAGCATTGAACTAAAAGTGAATTTTCTGTTTATGATCTTCTACAATATTTAGCCATGCTCTGGTTGCAGGACTCATTGCCATAGTCGTATTCCACGCCATACTTAAGGTCCAGTTTAAACCCGGATTTTCCAATACGGCAGTGTTGAATTTTTCCTGATCGAGTTGCTGACAATATATTTGAGGAAGTAATGCGACTCCCATATTTGATTCAACCATTTTTGTAATAAAGTCCCATTGACTACTTTTACAAACAACTTTAGGTTCAAAACCTACTGTATTTGCTGCTTTAATAATCATACTATTTAACGTAAAAGTATCAGAAAATAATAGAAAGGATTCTTCTTTTAATTCAATCATATTCACAGTTTTTCTATTTTTCCACTGTGAGTCTTTTATGGATAGTAAGCACATCGCTGAATCCACAACCGGGATTGACGCAAAAGTTGGTCGAAAATTACCAAGTAAAATACCAACATCAATACGTTTATCAGCAATTGCTTCCTCAATACTATTTGAGCCTACCTCTAAAAAACTAAGCTGTATATCCGGATGTTGTTTATGAAATAAGGCAATAAGTGAACTAAATAAGACAGAACCTAATGGCGGCAAACCTAAAGTCATTTTACCCTTTTTAAGTAATTGGACTTGCTCAATCGTATTATAAATTTTTTCCTGTTCTGACAATATGTTTAATGCATGCTGATAAATCAGTTCACCTGTATAAGTCAGTACGACTTCACGTTTTCTGCCTGCTTCACCTTTTTTAAATAGTGCTGTTCCTAACTCTTCTTCCAAGCTTTTAATGATCTTGCTTAAAGTCGGTTGCGTCATAAACAAGTGTGCTGCAGCCAAACTAAAACTCTGGCTATTGACAGTTTCAACAAAAATTTTAAGTGATTTTAGATCCATAAATTATTCCAATATAGAATAATATTTATAAAATTATTCATAATTTAGCATATGTTCAGCACATAAAATACTCTTATCTTCAAAACCAAACTGTGACATCAATGTCTGTACAAATTGAACATCCGACCCGATTTAACCATATCACTAAAATTATTTTTCAAATCAGTTTATTACTTGTTTTCTGGTGGATTGGCAGCATGCTTCAATCCATATTTAAACTTCCAGTATCTGGTGCAGTGATCGGGCTTTTCATTGTTCTGACAGGTTTATTGACTGGATTTTTTAAACTTGAATGGATCAAGAGTGGCTCCGATTTTATTTTAGGTGAGTTGGTTTTATTCTTTATTCCCTGTTTTGTCGGACTAATTAAATATAAACATCTTTTTTTAACAGAAGGCTGGCAATTAATCCTTGCTGTTATTCTGGGAACCATTTGTGTCATGGTGGTTACAGCATATAGTGTGCATCTTGGCTTTAAGTTTGAAAATAAACTCAAAAATCATCGCTCCCAATCTCTGCGTAAAAATATAGCTCAGGATGGAAAATAATCATGACTTTAATTGCCGTTGTTTGTCTGATTGCAACTTTACTGTTTTATATTATCGTAAAAAAAATCCATCAAAAATATCCTTATCTGATTTTATCACCAGCGATACTATCCCCTATCCTTCTGATTATTTTAATATTATCTTTAAATATATCCTATGATACGTATATGCAAGATAGCCAATGGATTGTCTGGATGTTAGGTCCTGCAACAGTCGCTTTTGCCATTCCGATTTATGAATACCGTGAAATAATCAAAACACATCTACTTTCTATCAGTATGGGCGTAGTGATGGGCATGCTAGCGGGAATGATCAGTTCATTTTATCTGGCAGAGCTGTTTAATTTTGATCAGTCAACCACCTACAGCTTGATGGCGCGTTCCATTTCGACACCTTTTGCAATGGAGTTAAGCAGTCATATAGGCGGCTCTGTTGAACTGGTTATTTTGTTTACCATGATTACTGGTGTTATAGGCATGATCATTGGTGATACTGTACTGGGCGCTTTACGGTTAAAATCTCATTTTGCCATGGGCGCATCTTTGGGCAATGCAGCACATGGATTTGGAACGACTAAAGCCTATAGTCGTGATAAAGAAGAAGGTGTTATTGCCAGCTTAACAATGGTGCTTGCTGGTATTTTTATGGTTTTGGCAGGTCCTTTTCTGGTTCATCTGCTAGTGTATAGTTTAAGCTAATGTGAGTTCGACGCAACTACATCTTCAACTTATTGAAAAGCAATGATCTTAGCGGAGTCTTGCTGAGTTTTATCCAATTTTTAGATCAACCTGCGGCTCGCCATACTTTTGTTTCGGCAAAAGTATGCAAAACCATTGTCATCCGCAAAACTCGTCAGCCACCAGCAACATATTCAATAAGTCGCAGAAACAATACATTATAAAAGAAGTCCTACCTCAAACAGTTGCGGATGACGTTTCCGAGTATCATGTTTCATTAAGAGTTTTATATCGAACTCAGGTTAAGCTAATGTTTCAGAACAATAGCCTTATGCTTTTATTAAGCTAAACAAAGAATCAATACAAAACTGAAAATACTAAGTGTCTCGATGATTTCAATACTTGCTCCAACTGTATCACCCGTAATTCCTCCTATACGAGCAATAAACTTATGACGTAAATAAAACAGGATAATCAAAGTAATAATTGCAACAATAACACCAGCTAAACTAAAACTGAGACATAGTAGAAAACCTATAATCAAAATAAAAATCGCCGATTTTTTAGGAATATATTCTGCAATTGAAGTACCCAATCCATTTTCACGGACATAGTGTGTGGTCAAAAATAAAAATAACGGCGACAGTCTTCCAAGTATTGGGAATAATACCAATGTAACATACTGTTTTTGCTCAACTAATATATAAATCGCCGACCATTTTAGTATACAAATAATAATTAAGCTAAGTACCCCGATCGGACCACAACTTGGGTCTTTCATGATCTTTAAAGTACGTTCTTTATCTCCAAAACCACCAACCCAGGCATCAGCAGTATCCGCCAATCCATCTAGATGCAATCCACCAGTCAGCCAGATCCAGATTACTAAAATTAATGTCGCAAGTAATATGGCTGGTAAAATACTTAAAATAGTTGCGAAAGCGTACAGGATTATGCCAATTAACAAGCCAATCAATGGATAAAATAAAAGTGATTGAGCATTTTGTTGCGGTGTTGGTAAATGTTTTAAATGAACAGGAAAAGTGGTTAAAAACTGTAATGCAATTAAAAAGGCTGTCATTTTTTAACATTCTCAATAAATTGAATATTCAAATTGTTTTTATCCAATTTAAAACAGTTCAGGTTTGCCAAATCTGCTGACATTTTTAAAATATCATCTAAAGGTTGCCTTAAAGCAATGCATTTTAACAGCTTGATGATCCCTGCATGCGTCACGACCAGTGCATGCTGACATTGCTGACGGTTCATCTGCTGTTGCATATTCACTAATGCATTAAGTACTCTCGAATGAAAAAACTGCATAGATTCAGCATTTGGAGGTGTAAATTTGGTTGGTTCTTGCCAGAAATTTGTCAATAAATCTGGCATTTTTTCATAAATTTCCTGTGTTGAAGTTGCTTCCCAATCACCGAAATGCATTTCCTGTAAATCATGTTCTATATATATAGGTAACTGCAATTGACTGGCAGCCTTAAAAGCAAAATCTTTGCAACGCTTTAGCGGTGAAGTAAAAATCAGTTCCCATGATTGATAAGCTAGAGATTGATCTATACTCTGTTGCATTTGACTCCAGCCCAAAGTAGTCAACTGATCATCAGTTGAACCCCTTAAAGTGTGACCTAATTCGGTTTCACCATGACGTAATAGATCAATCCTGAGCATACCACTAGACCTTTTCACCAATAACAGATGCTTCGGCAAAAGTCGCCATATTATTATGCAAACTACAAGCAAGTTTAATAATACCGAGCGCCGCACCTGCACCACTGCCTTCTCCCAATCTCAAGTTTAATTTAAGTAAAGGGTTTGCATTTAATTCTTTTAATAATCTTTGATGTCCATATTCAGCTGATTGGTGTCCAAAGATCATCCATTTTCGGACATCAGGATTTAAACGTACAGCGATCAATGCTGAAACTGTGCTGATAAAACCATCAACCACAACTGGTAAGCCTAATTGGGCAGATCGGATATAGGCACCTGTCATGGCGGCTATTTCCAGACCTCCAACTGCACAAAGTGCCCGAAATGCATCATTCTTCACATAATCTCTATGCAACTCAATCGCCTTATTAATAATATTTTTCTTGTGATTTAGCTGTTCCTCACGAATACCTGTTCCAACACCAGTCAATTGTTCAGCTTTTTCATTTAATAAAAAACAGGCAACTGCAGATGCGGAACAGGTATTGCCTATTCCCATCTCACCCGCAACAAAAATGGATGCCTGACTGGCAACTGCTTTTTCAATACTCGCCTTGCCCAAAGCCAGAGCCTGAATACACTGTTCTTCAGTCATTGCAACAGTTTTAGCAAAATTTGCGGTACCAGGAATAATACAATATCTCTCCACCCCGCTATATGAATAAGCATCACCAACAGAACCGCAATCGACAACCTGTAAGATCGCATCATATTCTTTGGCAATCACGCTTATACATGCGCCACCTGTCGCAAAGTTTTGCAACATCTGGCGGGTAACAGCCTGTGGATAGGCAGAAATATTTTCTTGCATCACTCCATGATCGCCAGCAAAGATCGTAATCCAGGGCTGATCGATATTTGGTTTTGAGTTTGCTTGTAAACTGGCTAATTGAACAGCAACATTTTCCAAATCAGATAAAGAGCCCGTTGGCTTTGTCAATTGCAATTGACGCTGCTGCGCATTCTGTTTCGCTTGCATACTTGGTTGCTGACAAGCTTCTAACCACCAGTTCACTGTTTATCTCCTTTTAAAATCATTGGAAAACCTGCTACACAAAATGTAACCCTGTCTGCAATTTGCCCCAAACGCTGGTGTAAACGTCCAGACTCATCCACAAATTTTCGAGTAATTTCCCCAATAGGAACAATACCTAGTCCCGTTTCATTACTTACCAAGATAATTTCTGATTTAAGTGCAGGCAGAATATTCAGTAATTTTTCACATTCATTTTGCTGTAATTTTTGATCTTCATCTAACAGTAAATTGCTCATCCATAAAGTTAGGCAATCCACTAAAATCAAGCTATTTTCTCGATCTATTTCACTTAATTTATCAGCAAGAAGTATTGGTTCTTCGATGACTGTCCAATATTCTGGCCGTTGTTTTTTATGATGGAGCACCCGAACTTGCATTTCCTCATCCAGTCCTTGGGCTGTTGCCACATAGATCACATCCAATCCTGACTTTTTTGCAGTATCTTCTGCCAGACGGCTCTTACCAGAACGAGCGCCACCTAAAATAAGCTGTATCATGCCTCACCTAATGGAAATTGAATAAGTGGATATAATGGACCTTGCAATGTTTCAGCTTGATAATAACCAAAGCTTAATTGGTGAACCTCTACACTAAAATTCTTTTGATCAAGTGAATCGATCCTTTGGAAAATAACGTCACTTTCGATCTCTGCCTTATATAGCCCCAAGGTAATATGTGGACAATATTCTAATGCCGCAATTTCCAGAGAATGCTGTTTTAATGCTTTACGGATATAGGTAAGCATCTGCATTTGGTCATCAATTTCAACAAATAAGGCACTAGTAAAACTATTTATTTTTCCAGTTTTCAGTTGAAATGCGGGTAATTCTAAATAGCTTAATGTCATTAATTGTTTTTTTAGATTTTCATATGGAAAATCATCATCTAAGCATGATTTTTCTTGTGTGAAAAAACCACAAACAAATAAAGTAATATGAAATTGGCGTGTGTTTGGGGTGAATAGTAAATCGTTAAAATATTCACGTAACTGATACAAATAATTTAAAAGGGATTTATCTTGTATTTCCAGATACCATAAGGCAAATTGCTGACGCCCTCTATGCCACTCGGGGTAATCACGTTCAACAGTTGCTAATACTTTGCTCGATGGTAATAAAAACACGTAAAAATCATATCTAAAAATATTATGCTATTAAAACATGTATTGCCGGCCATGCATTATATGATTGGCTTAGTTTTATTCACTCCCATCATGAAATTTACTCATGATGGAAATGCTGATCACTTTATTGACATTTCAAATGAAAAAACTTAGCAAAACTTCAATTATTTTATTGAATATTATAACACTGCTTTAACTTTAAATAGTCATAATAATAACTATTTAGCTTATAGCGGGCATAATCACATTCTGTTTTAAAACTGGTTTCTTTTTCGTTATACAGCATTTTCACTAAAGTTAAACCCTGATTATTTTGATAGACATCCCACTGTAAATTAGCTGCCATTGGTGAAATCGTCTCTCCTCGCCATTTACTATTTTCATAATTAAACGTTTGACTGGATGGTAATGATTGCATCGTACCATTCAGTTCTAAACTTGTAGCTAAAGGGATAATAATTTCAGCATGAGCAAATCTAAGTACAGCAATATTTTTCTGGGATTTATTGATCACTGCATCAATTTGACCAAAGAGATCCTGTTTCAATGCTTGAGCAATGTTCGTTGTATAGGTTTTACCCGCCGTAAAACTAGGTCCCTTACTATAAAAATCATTTGCATCATTGTACTGCGCATAAAACTTTGCAGCATTTTTTGGCATATATTTAGAAAAATCAGTCGTCGCCAACTCATCTTTCATCCCACCCATAATTGAATACAGCTCATATAAATATGCAGCGGCATCTACAGCACTTGCAATAGTATTTTTGCCTTTACCTTTTTCCGTGACCTTACTACCGTCTGGAGCAATGACAGTATATGAACCTGTATTACTAAAGGTATAACCTGATTTCCCTAACTTTTGAATAAATTCATTTTTAAAAATCGGTTCTAACACTTCATTAGCAATATTTTGTGCACGACTATCGCTTTTAATCTGTTTTAGTTTTTCAATGAGTTCCGCATTATTTTCTTCAAAGTCCTGATAAGCCAGACTAGCATCATAGACCTGTTTTTGTGTGATGGTTTGGATATTAGCCAAATCATCATCTGCCGTCAGGCTGTGAAAATAAAGTAAAAAACGATTTACCCCGCCATCTGCTACATTAGGGTTTGAATCGGCACTCAGACTTGTATAACTCGCTGGCATAATCGATTTCTTTAAAGCTGGCTGTTGTTTAATAAGCTCATTGCTAAAGAATTTTGCACTATCGACTGCACGGTCAACACCAGAACTGAGAACTTGAATAGACTTTCCTGAAGCATATTTAGCATTAAACAAAGTTGGCAATCGTTGCAATAAACGATCTGCAATTCCTCGATGTTCATTTATACCTACCGAGGTTTCATTGCCATAACCGTATTGGCGGATACCCTCTACACCATATCCAAGGAGAATATTCGCTTTCATCATTGCTTCAAGATCAGCTCCTAGCTTTTCCCCCAAAGCAGTTAAAGCATTTTCTTGCTTAGCCTGTAACCATAGGTTATATAAAGCCAAGTCATATTTCATACTTGAAAGACCACGCGAACCATGACGTGCAACCAATTCTGTAAATACTGGATTAAATCCATTTGGAATGCTTTCATAAGTATCTAATTTTTGCTGAGGAAGATATGGAGTTTTTGTCTGTAAATATAAGGATTCGAGTGTTGGTTCAGGTGTAACTGGTTTGGAAGTCACTGAATCAGAACTGTCATTACATGCAGCCAATACTGCTATCCCCAAAGATAATAAGCTCAAACGAACCAAAGTTGTTTTGTTCATAACGGTGGACTATAAGATTTAGTGGCTAAAAAATAAGGAATAAAAATGTCAGTTTGATGAAAAATTATTCTTAATAGTTAACTTAAGAAAATATTTTATTTACCTTAAAACAGATATAAGGTTACCGTCACACATGAAAAGAGAATTACAAAATATGTTTTAAAATCGCTACAAGATAACGATTCATGAAAATTTATATATTTTGAAATAAAGGACAAGCTTTTAAAATAATGAATTACTATTCATTTGTTTCAAAATATTTCATACCCAGTAAAAAATAACAATAAAAATACTGATTACTCTATGTTTATTAAAAAATTTATTTTTAAACTTAGAAAAAATAAAAATACTGCATAGTGGAATTATGAAAAGCTTTATTGAAACTCCAGACAAGCTGTACTAATTTCAAGAGAACAAGGAATCAATCAAAAAGTCCAACGACAAGGAAATAAAATGCAGGGATTAAAAGATAAAGTGGTAATTGTTACTGGTGGTGCTGGTGGTATAGGCAGTGCAACCTGTAAACGTCTGGCACAAGAAGGTGCAAAGGTTGCTGTATTCGATATGAATCCTGAAGCAGCTCAAGCTGTAGTTCACGCTATTAAACAGCAAGGTGGCCAAGCAATTGCTATTCAATGTGACATTACCAATAAAGCAGTCGTTGATCAATCTGTTGAAGAAACACAAAAGCAATTCGGTGCTATCGATGGATTGGTCAATAATGCCGGCTGGGATATTTTCAAACCTTTTATAAAAACTACGCCAGATGAATGGGAAAAACTGATACAAATCAATCTGGTCGGTATGCTGAATATGCATCATGCTGTTTTAAAAGGTATGGTGGAACGCAATTCAGGACGTATCGTCAATATCGCCTCAGACGCTGCACGTGTTGGTTCTTCGGGTGAAGCTGTATACGCAGCATGTAAGGGTGGTTTACTTTCATTTTCCAAAACATTGGCACGTGAACATGCACGAAATAACATCACCATCAATGTCATCTGCCCTGGTCCCACTGATACAGCCTTACTCGCAGGGGTAACAGAAGGTGCTGCAAACCCGGAAAAACTACGTGACGCATTTGTACGTGCGATTCCACTGGGACGTTTAGGTCAACCTAATGACTTGGCTTCAGCGATCAGTTTTTTCTTGAGTGATGATGCCAGCTTTATTACAGGACAGGTTTTAAGTGTATCTGGCGGTTTAACCATGAATGGTTAAAAACTTCCAAATAATCAATTAATTTTCAAGGAATAGAAACATGAATTTTGAAGATATTTTATATGAAGTAAAAAATGGTGTTGCCTGGATTACCATCAATCGACCTGACAAAATGAATGCATTTCGTGGACAAACCTGTGATGAATTGATCAAAGCACTTTATAAGGCAGGCTATGATCGTACTGTAGGTGCAATTGTTCTCACGGGTGCTGGTGATCGGGCCTTTTGTACTGGCGGTGATCAATCTGCTCATGACGGTAACTATGATGGTCGCGGGACAATTGGTCTACCAATGGAAGAGTTACATACCGCTATTCGTGATGTGCCTAAACCCGTTATTGCCCGTGTACAAGGCTATGCAATCGGCGGTGGTAATGTTCTCGCGACTATTTGTGATTTGACCATCTGCTCAGACAAGGCAATATTTGGTCAGGTTGGTCCGAAGATGGGTTCTGTTGACCCTGGTTATGGTACAGCGTATTTGGCACGTGTCGTTGGAGAGAAAAAAGCTCGTGAAATCTGGTACATGTGCCGCCGCTATAGCGGTGAAGAAGCTGTAGAGATTGGTCTTGCCAATAAATGTGTACCTGCTGATCAGTTAGATGCTGAAGTACAGGCATGGGCTGAAGAAATTTGTGAACGTAGCCCAACTGCTATCGCAATTGCCAAACGTAGTTTCAATATGGATACAGCGCATCAGGCAGGTATAGCAGGTATGGGAATGTATGCATTAAAACTCTACTATGATACTGAAGAATCACGTGAGGGTGTCAACGCTTTAAAAGAAAAACGCAAACCTGAATTTCGCAAGTTCTTTAAATAAGGAGATTAAACATGAGTAAAAATCCTTATCTCACTGAGGAACTTGAGTTTCTGTCAGAAACAGCTGACAAATTTGCACAAAAACATATTGCACCAGGCTTTTTAGAACGGGATCAAAGCCGTATTTTCGATCGTGACCTAGTCAAAAAAATGGGAGAAATGGGCTTTATCGCACCGGAATTACCAGAGCAGTACGGTGGACAAGGCTTGGGACGACTGGCATCTGGTGTCATTCATGAAGCTATCGCCAAAGCCGATTTAAGTTTTTCCTATATTAATTTACTTGCTTCTTTAAATGGTCAAATACTTGCTGAACATGGAGACCCTGAAGTTGTTGAACCTTGGCTCAAAAAACTCACAGCTGGTGAGGCAATTTTTGCTATCGGTTTAACCGAACCTCGTGGTGGCTCAGACGCAGCAAACTTACGTTTAAAAATCGAACGAGATGGCGATGAATATGTCATTAATGGTGAAAAAACTTCAATTTCTGCCGCAGATCAGGCAGACGCATCTGTCATTTTCGGACGTACAGGAACCATCGAATCAGGTGCACATGGCATAACTGCCCTATTTGTACCCATGAATTTGGCTGGTATTAGTACCACACGTTTTGACTGCCATGGGCAACGTGCCATTGGTCGTGGATCAATCTTTTTTGATAATGTTCGAGTTCCTGTAAATCATCGTTTAGGTGATGAAAACAAGGGCTTTATACAGGTAATGCAAGGTTTTGATTTTTCGCGTGCGCTGATTGGTTTGCAGGTCTTGGCTGTCGCACGTGTTTCACTAGATGAAGCATGGGAATATGCAGCGCAACGTGAAGCATTTGGTAAACCATTAACTGCATTTCAAGGTGTTTCACATCCATTGGCAGATTATGAAACTCAAGTAGAAGCTGCACGTTTATTATGCTTACAAACTTTATGGCTGAAAGATCATCACCTTCCACATACCAGTGAGGCAGGAATGTGTAAATGGTGGGGACCAAAACTTGCCTATGATGTTGTACACCAATGTCTGTTAACCCTTGGCCATGCAGGATATGACCGTGGGGTTATGGAACAACGTTTACGTGACGTTCTGGGCTTCCAGATTGGAGATGGAACTGCACAGATCATGAAAACAATTATCGCAAGACATAAGGCAGGACGCAAAGCAGTACCAGCGTAAAACAACATGTATTTTAAGGATCATAAATCAGGAGTATTGGAATGGACTTCGATGCAGTACTTATCCCTCCACGTCAGGAAAAAATGTTAAAAAACGGATATTGGTTCAATAAAACCATTATCCAGGCACTAGAAGATGCAGTTAAAACACATCCAGATAAACAGGCTTTAGTTAGCTATAGAACAACCAACAAAAGTGAAATCAGTTTTAGTTACCAAGAAATGCTAACTACAACCTATAAAATTGCATTAGGTTTAAAAAAATTAGGGATTCAGAAAAATGATGTAGTTTCATGTCAATTACCCAACTGGTGGGAATTTAGCCTTTTATATTTTGCATGCTGTCACATCGGAGCCGTACTTAACCCTTTAATGCCAATATTTCGGGAACGTGAACTAGAATTCATGTTGCAACACGCAGAGTCTAAAGTTTTTATCGTTCCACAAAAATATCGTAATTTTGATCATGAACAATTGGCATATAAACTTAAAGATAAACTGGCTAGCTTACAGCATGTCGTCGTTGTAAATGGTGAACTTGAAAATAATTTTAATCAGGTTCTGCTTGAACATGGACTGGAACAGAATCAGGAAAATATTAAACAGTTACAATACTTGCAGGCAAGCCCGGATGACATTACCCAACTGATTTTCACTTCTGGAACTACAGGTGAACCTAAAGGGGTCATGCATACATCCAACACCTTATTTGCCAATATCATTCCCTATGCAAAACGGTTACATCTGAATGAAAATGATGTGGTCTTGATGGCATCTCCCATGGCACATCAAACCGGGTTTATGTATGGACTGATCATGCCTGTAGAACTAAAAGCCAAGGTTGTCCTGCAGGATGTCTGGGATGTTGAACAGGCTATAAATCTAATTCATCAACATCAGGTCAGCTTTACTATGGCCTCAACACCATTTCTAAATGATCTGGCAAATACTGTAGCTGAACAGCATGATCAGGTTCAATCCTTAAAAACTTTCCTGTGTGCAGGTGCACCAATCCCTGGGTCACTTGTACAAAAAGCCAGACAAATTTTGGGCGTAAAAGTTATTTCAGCCTGGGGAATGACTGAATGTGGAGCTGTAACAACAACAAAGCCTGAAGATGATGATGAGCGTTCATTTAATACGGATGGTATTGCTTTACCTGGCGTTGAAATAAAAATCGTAGATCGAAATGGTGCTGAAAAGCCTAGCAATGAAATTGGAAGATTGATGATTCGTACTTGCTCTAACTTTGGCGGGTATTTGAAACGACCACACTTAAATGACACCGATGCTGATGACTGGTTCGATACTGGTGATCTGGCTTATCAGGATGAACAAGGTTATATCCGTATCTCTGGTCGTAAAAAAGATGTCATTATCCGTGGGGGTGAAAATATACCAGTTGCTGAAATTGAATCTTTACTTTACAAACATCCTGATATAGCAATGGTTGCTTTGGTGGCGTACCCAGATGAGCGTATGGGTGAACGTGCCTGTGCAATTGTAAAGCTCAAAGATAAATCTGTATCCCTTGAGCTTAAACATCTGGTAGATTTTTTGAAAACACACCAGCTTGCCAATCAATATTTGCCTGAACGTCTGGAGATATGGGAGGATATTCCTATGACCCCATCAGGCAAGATTCAAAAGTTTAAACTACGTGAAATGTTGAAATAACATATTCATTAAAGGGCTTCTAGCCCTTTAATTTTATCAATCAATTAAAAACCATGCCTTTTAAATTTCAATGTAATTACAATATAGGCACATTTTATTTAATATTTTGCAAAATTTCATGCCCTGACTGAAAAACTTTATACGTTAATCGATCTGGTGTATCAGCTGTTAATGGTTCAATTTCTTGCAGGCTATTAATACAACGCTGAGCCAGTCGAATATACTCTTCAGTACCATAACGCTTCCATTCTATTTCCTTTTCTTTTAATTCCCGTACAACACGTGCAGGACTACCTAAAACTAAAACATTAGCAGGAATTTCAGCTTTTGCCTTTACAGTGCTATTCGCACCAACAATGGTATTTTCTCCAATAACAGCTTCATCCAGAATAACGCTATTCATACCGACCAATACATTTTTTGAAATTTTGCAGCCATGCAAGATAGCACCATGCCCAATATGCCCATATTCCTCAACTAAGGTTATGCTACCTCCAAAACCATGTATAGTGCATGAATCCTGAACATTGGCATTTTTCTGGATATGAATCCGCCCAAAATCTGCACGTAAAGCAGCAAAAGGACCAATGTATACCCCTGCTTCGATAATTACATCACCGATAAGCACGGCAGCAGGATGCACATAGGCTTCAGGATCTACTACTGGTATTACACCATCGATTGAATAGCACGGCATCATTAAATCCTTTTTATCTAAGATAAATTAATCTAAAACCAAAACTCTTCCGGATATAGACACTTTATACACTGGTGATTTCAGGCTTCAATCCACCAAAGCGTTTATAGAACTGTGGTTTGGCTTGAGGCATACGACCTTCAGCTGTACGGGCGATATCCAGAAAATATTCTTCAGAAGCATTAAAAACCAGATGATATAAATTATTACTCAGGTTTTGTGCAGAGAGCGCTGGCCAGTCATTTGGCAATAATTCATAAGGTAAATCAGGGTCTTTCAATAGAATACGGCGATATTGATGAATCAATAAAATTCTGGTCTGAAATGCTTGAATGGGATCAATATCTGCATCACTTTCCAAAATTAGAAAAATTTCACGAAAATCGCCAATAAATTTTTCATACCGCTGCATCAAATCCTGAATCGGCCAATTTGTTTCAACCATTCGTTTAGTGGTTGCATTAGAGTCTTTCCATAAATCCAGAGTTTCAGCCTTAAATAAAACCAGTTGATCTGTCATGTTCAGATTAACAATGAGTTGTTGCAATTTTGCATGATCACATCCTGGATAAGCCATTACATTGGTTGCAATGTGAGCAAAACCGAGCCATTCCAGTTCTTTTTTTAGAATAATTTTATCTTCAAGTTCAACAGAACTGAGTAATACCAGATCCCATTTCTGATCCCACTCAGGATGCATAATATTATAAATTTTTTGATCTGCAGCAATAAAGCGCTGCCGACTACTCTCAGTCACACGATAATAGCTGGTACGTCCTATTTTTTCAGAAGTTAACCAGCCATTTTGTACTAAACGGAATACTGCCGTTCTTACTGATCGTTCTGTTAGCCCTAATACGTCCATTAACTGAATCAGGCTAGCAAGACTTATACTCCCTCCTCTGTGAAAAATACTATCACCCAATACAGTCATAATCAGTGATGTACCACTTAGTGTTTCATTGCTTATAAATTCATCAATGATTTGTTTTAATTTTGGATTCATCACGTTATTTTCACCTTAAAACATGTTTAGGATAGTTCCTTAAAACTATCCTATTCACTTATATCAGATGCTCGGATCAGGCAGATTGTCTTGCATCAACTACCCGTTGCGCTTTTCCTTCCGAGCGAGGCAAACTGCCTTCGGCAAGTACTTCAACAGATACGCTGATACCCACCATTGTCTTGATCTTTGCTTTTAATTGTTGAGCGAGCTGTGAAGCCATAAAATCGCTATTATCTTTACGCATTTCCGTCCGAATATGCAATGTATCCATATGCCCCTTTTTACAAATCTGAATCTGGTAATTCGCGATCAACTCTGGAATATGCAAGATCTGCTCTTCAATTTGTGATGGGAAAACATTCACACCACGAATAATCATCATATCATCGCTACGCCCAACAATCTTGTCCATTCGACGCATAGTTCTAGCTGTACCAGGTAAAAGTCGCGTTAAATCGCGAGTACGGTAGCGAATAACGGGCATGCCTTCTTTGGTAATTGTTGTAAATACCAGCTCACCTAACTCACCATCTGGCAGTACTTCACCAGTATCCGGATTGATGATTTCAGGGTAAAAATGATCCTCCCATATTGTCGGTCCATCTTTTGATTCCAGGCATTCCATAGCAACACCCGGTCCCATAACCTCAGATAGACCATAAATATCCAGGGCATCTATTCCCATACGGTTTTCAATTTCACGGCGTAGTTCATTGGTCCATGGTTCTGCACCAAATACACCTACTTTTAATGAGCACTTTGCTGTTCCAAATTTTTGCTCTAAAGCTTCTATGATATTTAAGCAATAAGATGGCGTAACCATCAGTCCTGTAGGCTTAAAGTCATGAATCAGCTGTGCCTGACGGTCAGTTTGCCCACCTGACATTGGAATCACAGTAGCACCTAAACGCTCTACACCATAATGTGCGCCCAATCCACCTGTGAACAGACCATAACCGTAAGAGACCTGTACAGTATCTTTACTGGTTAAACCGGATGCACGGAGTGAGCGTGCGACAACATCTGACCAGATTTCAATATCTTGTTGGGTATAGCCTACAACTGTCGGTTGCCCTGTAGTCCCTGATGATGCATGAACCCGAACAATTTTTTCTTGAGGAACTGCAAACATGCCAAAGGGATAGTTATCACGCAAATCCGACTTGGTTGTAAACGGAAATCTGGACAAATCTTCAAGTGATTTTAAATCATCAGGATGCACGCCTGCTTCATCGAATTTTCGCTTATAAACAGGGCTATTGTTATAGGCATGCTGTAGTGTTTTTTTCATACGTTCTAACTGGACACTACGTAATTCATCCACTGATGCTTTTTCTAAATGATCTAATGCGACACTCATTTTATTACTCCCTGAACCGTCATCCTGACGATTTTTATTTCCATGAACCTTTTTTCATCTCTCAATGATCTAATTTTCAGACCAAAATTGATAAATGATTAACATCCTTTGTATTGCGGCGTACGTTTTTGCATAAAAGCTTGCACACCTTCGCGATAATCTTCTGAACGACCAGCCATACGCTGTAAGTCACGTTCCAGCACTAATTGCTCATCCAGAGTATTATGTGCTGCAGAATTAATTGCTTTTTTAATCAATGATAAACCGTATGTAGGTTGTACAGCCAGATGTTGTGCCATTTGCTTTGTTTGCTCCTGCAACTCTGCATCTTCACATACCTGCCAGATCATACCGAGATTCATGGCTTGTTCAGCACTGATTTTATCACCTAACATTGCCAGACCCATCGCTCTTGCACGACCAACTAGACGTGGTAAAAACCATGTACCACCAGAGTCAGGTACCAGTCCCAAACGACAAAATGCCTGTATAAATGATGCAGATTTTGCAGCGATGACAATATCACATGCCAAAGCAATATTGGCACCTGCACCCGCCGCGACACCATTCACGGCACAAATAACAGGTTTCGGCATTTGGGTGATCATCTTTATGAGCGGGTTATAATACTTTTCAATTGATAACCCGAGATCTGGTGCATCCGCGTTTGGATCTACCACACGATCATTTAAATCCTGTCCTGCGCAGAAACCACGTCCTTCAGCAGAAATAACCACTGCACGAATTTGCTGATTATCAGACCAGGATTTCAAAACTCCAGCCACTTCTTTATGCATGGTTTCATTAAAGCTATTTAACTGTTTTGGACGATTAAATGTTAAATAACCAACTGCATTTTCTTCCTTGACTAAAATCGTCTGGTAATCCATTACTCACCTCTACTTTAAAAACCAAATTACTTTTTTAGTGATTATTCGTCAAAACTAAGTTTTACATTTGAAGACACTGGACGTGACTGACAGCTCAGAACATAACCTTTTTCAAGTTCATCTTCCTCTAAACTGTAGTTGATCGCCATTTCAACTTGTCCCTCAAGAACCTTACATTTACATGTGGCGCACACACCACCTTTACATGCATAAGGTAAATCTGCACCGGCACGTAATGCAGCATCTAAAATACTGTCATCCTGTTTAGAAACTTCCACGATCAGCTCACGACCATCCAGAATGACATGAACTTTTTCTTCATTACGCTTGGCAATCTGTTCTTGCGATGCTCTAACTGGTGCTCCGGTATTAAAGCGCTCTGTATGGATCTTAGATTTTGCTATACCAAACTCTGGTAAAACTGTTTCTACCGCAAGCATCATGTCTTCAGGACCACAGGCAAAACAATGATCAAACTCTGCATCTAATAATTCTGCGTTAAATAATTGCTTGATTTTGTCACTATCAATACGCCCATTAAATAAATCACTATCATTTAACTCGCGGGAAAAAACATTGATCAACTGAAAGCGCTCTTTAAACTGATCTTTCAAATCCATGATCTGCTCTGAAAACATAGTCTGTTTCCATGAACGATTACCATAAATCAGACTAAAGCTTGCGTCAGGCTGATTGAACAACACATTCTTTACAATAGATAAAATTGGTGTGATTCCACTACCTGCGGCAAAACCAAGATAATTTTTTCCACCAAGCTTAGCTGCTTTTTGATAAAAAACACCTTGTGGTGGCATGACTTCAAGTATATCGCCTGCTTTCAAATGTTCATTTGCCCAAGTTGAAAACTGACCTTGATCAATTTTCTTGATCGCAATGCTCATATCTTCTATGGCATCATGGCTACAAATGGAGTAACAACGACGAAGTTCACCTGTATCCGTCATATGACGAATCGTTAAATGCTGTCCAGGTTGATATTTAAATGTTTCCTGTTGATCTGCTGCAACATCAAAAGCAATACAAATCGCCTGATCTGTCTGTGGCGTGATCGATTTAATTTTTAATTCTACAAACTGGCTCATGTTGATATCCCTATTTTAACCTTTGACTTTAAATACATTTAAAATAATCAAAGGGTTCTAAACATGATTGGCAACGATACAGTGCTTTACATGCAGTCGAACTAAATTCACTTAAGAGTCTGGTGTTGTGGCTATGGCAATGTGGACACTGCACCCCATCTTCGAGTGCCACATGTGTACCACAACTATGTGCATCACCCTGTGGTGGTGCTATACCATAGGCTTGTAATTTATTTTTCCCTTCATCTGACATCCAGTCAGTTGTCCATGCTTCGGACAAATCAATATTGACTTTAACTGGTGTTAATTGATGTGCTTCAAAAGCTTCAACGATCTGACTTTTTAAAAGATCAGTTGCAGGACAACCGCTATATGTCGGTGTAAGACGTACAATAATTTCCTGATCTTCATTGAAGTCAACATCACGGATCATGCCTAAATCCAGTACAGACAGTACAGGAATTTCTGGATCAGATACTTGAGCCAGTACGTCCCAACATTTATCTAGACAATGATGAATAAGTTTCATACGTCTCACTCCCTGTGATTCGTGATGTAATTTAGCAAATCCTATAAATACACATTTACCATGTCATATTTGGATAAGCGCGTTGCATATACTGAAGTTCAGCCAATAAATAACCTAGATGCTCAGTATGCATACCTTGTTTTGCTCCACGGCGATACGCACCTGACTCGGGCAGACTCAACTCAAAATGTTGCATTTCTTTTGCAATATTTTCAGACCATATATTTTTAAGTAATTCGATATTTGGAATAATCCCTGTTGCAACCAGTTGCTTTTGCTCAGCTTCAGTCAATTCAAATAATTCTGCACTAAAACGCCAGATTTCATTCAAACCATTCTGGACTTTTTCATGTGCTTCAGTTGTACTCAGGCTTAGACGTTCCATCCATGCATGGGAAAAACGTAAATGATATTTCACTTCTTTTAATGACTTCACTGCGTAGGCGGCAACATTGGCATTTGTACTCGTACTTAAAGCACTGAATAATAAATTATGATAATGATCCATCAACCACTGACGGACAATTGTTTGCGCAAAATCGACATTAGGTTGCTCACAGAGCAACAAATTCAAATATTCACGTTCATTACGAAAATAGGCGAGCTGATCTTCATCACGTCCCAGACCTTCAAGTTCTCCAGCCAAACTATATGCAGTACGAGCCTGACCTAACAAATCCAAGCCAATATTAGCTAATGCAATATCTATTTCCAGTTCTGGTGCATGACCACACCATTCAGATAAGCGCTGGGACAACACTAACTGGCTATCTGCAATATGTAATAAAAACTGTGATAAAACCTGATTACTCATCATCATTCCCCTTACATATGCTCAATGCCATCTGGAATATGGTAAAAAGTTGGATGGCGATAGACTTTATCTAGAGATGGATCGAAAAACTCTGATTTTTCATCTGGTTGTGACGAGGTAATCAATTCTGATTTAACCACCCAAATACTGATACCTTCATTACGACGTGTATAAACATCTCGCGCATTCTGTAAAGCAATTTCATCATCTGGTGCACGCAAGCTCCCCACATGACGATGACTCAGACCTTGTTTACTACGAACAAACACTTCATAAAGTGACCAATTGTTTTTATTTTCCATGTCGAATTCCTTCTCTATCCTAAATTAAACTAAGCAACTTTTTTCCGGGCTTGTTTCTGGGCAAATACTGCTGCTGCATCACGAACCCATTTACCACCTTCCCAGGCTTTACGGCGTGCTTCTATACGCTCATGATTACATGGCCCTTGACCTTTAAGCACTGCATAAAATTCATCCCAGTTGATCTCACCAAATTCATAATGACCTGTTTCCTCATTAAAACGAATGTCAGGATCTGGAACCTGCAATCCTATCTGCAATACCTGCGGCACTGTATTATCAACAAATTTCTGGCGAAGCTCATCATTACTGAAACGTTTGATTTTCCAAGCCATGCTTTGCGCACTGTTTGGAGAATGATCATCACTTGGACCAAACATCATCAATGCTGGCCACCAAAAACGATTTACTGCATCCTGAGCCATTTGTTTTTGTTCAGGCGTTCCGTTTGCCAACATCATCATGGCTTCAAAACCTTGACGTTGATGGAAGCTTTCTTCCTTGCAAATTCGAACCATTGCACGTGCATAAGGACCATAAGAAGTGCGGCAAAGTGCAACCTGATTAACAATTGCAGCTCCATCAACCAACCAGCCAATTGCTGCAACATCAGCCCACGTCAATGTTGGATAATTAAAAATGGAGGAATATTTCATTTTTCCTGCAATCAGTTTATCCATCATATCGTCACGATCTGCACCCAATGTTTCTGCAGCACTATACAGATACAAGCCATGACCTGCCTCATCCTGAACTTTAGCCAATAAAACCGCTTTACGTTTCAGGCTTGGTGCACGTGTAATCCAGTTACCCTCAGGCAGCATACCCACCACTTCTGAATGTGCATGCTGACCAATCTGGCGAATGAGTGTTTTGCGATAAGCATCTGGCATCCAGTCCTTTGGCTCTATCGAAATGTCCTGTTGAATGCTTTTATCAAAATGTTCTAGTTGAATATCCATATCAATCTCACTTATCCCAAGTGCTGTTTCATTTAAATTAATACGATACAATTATAAAATCAATATGTATTTTTACGAATCATATTTATTTTGTTTTCAAAACCAACCTAATTACTTGTATTTTATTAAAATAATTTTTTATTATTCTTTTTTTACAATTTTTAAAAGTTAAAAAAGGTTGACATTCCACTGTTTTAATCGGAAATTATGAAACACATAAATAGCTNTTTTATAAAAATATGTATCATATAGGGAGTATCATGATGCTAGAACTTGAAGGACAGCTACCCAATCAGGAAGATTCAAAAGGAAATGTGTACTCATCTTTGTCCTTAAAATCACTTCCTTCCTATGCAAATGGTCAATGGTTCACAGCCCAGGCAGACTTTAGAACTGTTTATCATGCAGTCACTGGAGAACCAGTATATCAAGTCAGCAGTCATGGTTTAGACATGCAGGCTGTGGTAAATCATGCGAAAAAACAAGGTTCTAAAATTGCTTCATGGACATTTCATGAGCGTGCAAATGCTTTAAAGCAAGTTGCTCAATATTTACTTGAAAGAAAAGAAGAGTTTTATGAACTTGCCAAAGCTACGGGATGTACCCGAAAAGATGCATGGATTGATATTGAAGGTGGTATTGGTACTTTATTTGCCTATTCGAGCATTGTTCGCCGTGAACTAAGCAATGAAACAGCATTAGTAGAAGACAGCTGGATACCTTTATCTAAACACGGCACATTTGGTGCAAAACATATTTTAACCTCCAAGGCGGGTGTCGCAGTACATATTAATGCTTTTAATTTTCCGATATGGGGAATGCTGGAAAAAATCGCACCGACATTACTCGCAGGCGTACCATGTATTGTCAAACCGGCAACCGAAGGCTCAGAAATGACCCAGGCAGTTGTTAAACATATTGTTGAAAGTGGTTTTTTGCCAGAAGGTTCATTACAACTCATTTGCGGGCAAATTTATGACCTGTTTGATTATTTAGGGCCGCAAGATACCGTTACATTTACAGGATCTGCTTCAACTGGACAAAAACTACGTGCGCATCCACGTTTTAACCAATATTCCATTGCATTTACGATGGAGGCTGATTCTGTAAATAGTGCCATCTTAACACCTGATGCCAATGAAGAAACGATTGATCTCTTTGTCCGTGAAGTTTTCCGTGAAATGACATCTAAAACTGGACAAAAATGTACAGCTATTCGTCGGGCTTTTGTCCCTGAAAGTTTATTGGCTACTGTTCAGGAAAAACTCATCGTTAAACTTAAAAAAGTAGTAGTGGGTAACCCTGAGCTGGAAAATGTTACTATGGGGGCACTGGCAAGCATCAAACAAAAATATGATGTTGCTGAAAAAGTCGAGCTATTAAATAAAGATGCAGAGATTGTGTTAGGTAGCCATTTACGTCACGATTTCACAGTAGAAGGTACGGATTCTGAAAAAGGTGCCTTTTATCCCCCTACATTACTCGTATGCCATAAACCAACGGAAGCTGAATATATCCATCAAGTCGAGGCTTTTGGACCTGTCTCAACCTTAATGCCTTACCAAGACTTAAACCAGCTTGCTGCTCTGGTTGCACTGGGTGAAGGTAGTTTGGTTGCTTCCGTTGTTCGTAATACAAACCAGAATATCGAACAGCTAATCGCAAACATTGCTCCTTGGCATGGTCGATTACACATTCTGGATGCACAGAATGCCAAAGAAAGCACTGGTCACGGCTCCCCTTTACCTCATTTGGTTCATGGTGGTCCTGGTCGTGCTGGTGGTGGCGAGGAATTGGGCGGTCTACGCGCAGTCAAACACTATATGCAGCGTACGGCTATACAAGGATCTCCAAATGTTATAACCCAGATTGGCCATAGCTGGACAGCAGGTTCTGATTATTTTGAAGATCGGGTGCATCCTTTCAAAAAGTCATTTGACGAACTACGTATTGGCGAACGATTATTAACAGCTAGACGCACCGTGACAGAAGCAGATATTGTTAACTTTGGCTGTTTAAGTGGTGACCATTTCTATGCACACATGGATAAAATCGGTGCAGAAGACTCATTTTTTGGTGAACGTGTAGCGCATGGATACTTTATCGTTTCCGCTGCTGCTGGCTTATTTGTCGATGCTGCACCTGGACCAGTAATTGCCAACTATGGTATGGACAATTTACGCTTTGTTGAACCGGTAAAAATCGGCGATACCATTCAGGTTGAATTAACTTGCAAACAAAAAACACCAAAACCACAAAAAGATCCTGAACAAAAACCACACGGCGTAGTTGTCTGGGATATTAAAGTCAAAAATCAACGAAATGAGCTTGTGGCAACTTATGATATTTTAACTTTGGTTGAACGTGAATAATATTTTGATATATAAACTAAAAAAGACTGGCTTCTGCTGGTCTTTTTTTATGTAAACTGGGAATATAATAAGAACAGATCAATCAATATACAGAATAACTNGTACAATCATTTTTTAATATCTTTTTATAGTAGTTCAATAAAAATTAAACTTTAGAGAAAAGTGATGACACAGTCTGAACAGAAAATAACGAATGAAAATAGCCAAATGTTTCTTGAAAATATCCTCGACTGGATGCAGGGTTTTCACACTTTAAATACCCAAAACTGGACAGACTCACTCATTCAAATGTTCAATAAAGAAAAACAAGAACAACTTCTGAAGTTTTTAAAACCCTATGGAAAGATACTGGAAATAAAAGAAATATCACATCATCAACATACAACAAAAGCAGTCATAAAGTTTAAAAAAATAGCTTTTATCATAAGTCTCGCATATTCCAATGAAAAATTGAGTGGTTTATGGTTTCAACACGATCAACTCAGACAAACAATAGATACTGTTGCTCAACTACCAGATAATTTTTCAACGTTTGCTAAAGAAAATTAAAATAGGTGCAAATAAAGAATATCCACTTGAAGCATCTATCATTATTCCTAAACAGCAAGTCATTGCATTGGTTGTGTTTGTTCATGGTAGTGGTGCACTAGATAAAAATGAACGAGTCGGCAATGTAACTCCATTTTTTGATTTAGCCATTGGACTCGTCAAATACAATATTGCAAGTATCCGTTTCGATAAACGGACTTATAGCCATCCTCTATCATTAAATAAACCAGACTACACACCCTATGACGAAATAATTGATGATGCTATATCGGCTGCTAAAACTTTGCTGAAACAATTTTCAGGACAGACTATTCCACTATTTCTTTTAGGTCACAGTCAAGGCGGGACATTTTTAACACAGATAAGCAAGCAAATAGACATGCCAGTTTCTGGATTGATCCTGCTAGCCCCTCCAAGTTCAAGCGCTTTATATCCTGATGCCCTACGACAATTACAACAATTTATTGCACAACACCCAGATCAAAAACAGGATTTGCAAATATTGATTGAACAATTAGAAACTCAAATTTTACATTGGGAAAATTATAAGAAAACTCAAGTTAAACAGGGGGATTTCCCTCTCCATTTACCAGCCTCATATTTAACATTTATTGAATCATATTCACCTGTAAAAGAGATCAAAAAAGTAAATCACCCAACCTTGCTTTTACAAGGTGAAAAAGATACTCAGGTATTGGCAGATACTGATTTTATAAATTGGAAACTCGCGCTTCAAACATCTAAAAAGGCAAAATTTTTCCTATACAAAGATCTAACTCATTTATTTACAAAAAACAATGCAGAAGACGGAATGCCGCATATGGAAAAGCAAGTAATCCAGGATATTAATCACTGGATACTTACAACAGTTCAAAAAATCGATTTAAACAACCAGTCCTGTCTTTTTGACGATAGCGCTACAAAGCCATAAGCGATATATGATTTATGCTTCCGGGTTTATTTGAAATAGTTAGTTTGATTAAGATGTTACTTCACATAATTTAAATAAAACTTCATCTGTTGGAGCGGTAATCATAATACTGCTTTTTTCAATCTTACTCTTGGAAATGTTATCGCCAGCCAGACTATAACTCTTCTCTCCACCAAAATAGGTTCGAGTTTTATCAGAAAGTTTTTGATTGAATGGTATTAAATGGTTCTTGCCTTCGATATTCACTAGCGCATTTACAGGATTACCTAAAGAATCAAATGTATAATTAACCTTGACCTCTTTCTATTGTTGACAACTATAAGCCACAGAAATTTTATTGGATTTTGCTTTGCTACTTGCTTGAGAGACTGTAGTTACAGCCAGCAAAGCCCATAAGACATTTGTTAGGATTATTTTCTGCATTATTGAACTCCATATACACTATAGACAACTTATAGTTACTCAACATTTTTCATTTAAGTATATAAGTTTTGTGCAGGATGAAATAAGCTCTGTATTTATTAAGATTTTATTTTGATAAATGCTGGTTGATCTGGTTCATCGTATTCGAATCCGATAATTCCAGAAACCTGATTTCCTGGTAAAATAGGTCGTACCAGTTCACGATCTGTCAATTTTATAATATGCTCCTTTCCATTTGAATCAACCAAGAATATTTGTTCTGTTGATAAGCTGATTGGCTACTCAGAAGTATTGTTAATTGTTAATGTGAAATGATACTGCCGTTTTTTTCAACAGGGGGAATAAAACGGGTTGCCAATATTTCTATATTTTTATCTTTTAATGCATTGTTTACCTGAAAATTTAAATCCTGTTTTGAAGATGTAGCCGAATCAACTTTTGAATTTCTTTCATTATCTGATTGCTGTTGGCTACATGCACAAACAGATAATGTAAATATAAATGGCAAAAATAATGCTCTTTTCATATATTGTGTCCTGTAATAATCTATGAATTCTTAATCTGCCCTGCATAACAAAGTAATGATTTGATTTAATTAATTATTTCCGTTACTTTGCCTTAAAGTACATTTACCATGCAACTTTGTGTCATTAAAACAATCTTTTATTGTAAATATTTTCTTAATAATAACTAACTAACCCTCCATGATCTTATAATTCAAAAAATTGCCAGTCCATCAAGAACCGTCCTGATAAAACGGTTCTTGAATGTACTAAGGTTTTACATTTTTAACTATTTAGGCTGATAAGTGAATTTGATCAATGCACCAGGATTCGCAACAGTTTTAGTGACAGTTCCGTCATTTTTCTGCACTGAGCCTGCATTATCAGTAATCACAAATAACTCATTACCATTTGGACTGGCTACAATATCGCGATAACGGTTTTCTGAACGGAACATCGGAATTGCATCACCTTTAGTCACGCTAATAGAATCATCCATTTGTATTCTAAAGATCACACCACGTTTTAAAGAAGTCACCAATAATGAATTTTCCCAACCTGGGATTGCACTTTTACCACCTTTATAGAAATAAGCTGAAGATGCTGCAACCGTCGGCCAGCAAACGTATGCATATTCACCACATGTAGGATCATTAAAATTATGATCGTTTCCTACCGTAAATAAAGTTTTTAAAGGCTGGATAAAATTCTTATCAGACCACTCTGATTCTTTGGTTACTCGCACACCTTCAGGTGCTTTCAAACCATTGAGTGCAGGATCTTTAATTTTACTTTGATCACCTTTTGCTGCTGAGAAATTGGCATACGCATAGCCATTATTATCTTTATAACCAGCAACATACGGCCAGCCATAATTACCACCTTTTACAATTAAATTGATCTCATCATCACTGTTAGCACTTTGTTCACTTTGTAATAATTTACCATTAGGTGCAAATGATAAACCTTGTGCATTTCGGTGACCAATCGTATAAATATGGCTTTGCACCCCATCAAAATACGGGTTATCTGAAGGAATACTACCGTCGAGATTTAATCGTAGAATTTTACCTGCATATTTATGCCAGTCTTTAGCAGAGACTTCTGCTTTGGTTGGTGTTTTCTGTGCTAAATTTGGTTTAAATAAATAAGTCAGCTGGTTTGAGCCTTGATCACCAATGGTGTAATAAATTTTGTTATCTGGACCAATCACAAGACGTGAAGATTGATGATCTCTAGAACATGGCAAACCTTTAATAATATCTACAGGATTAACCAAAGTATCTTTTTTTGCATCATAGGTATAGCGACGAATAACCATTTGATTTGGGAATGCTGGATCTTTTGCATTAGGATTTTTAATCGAAACAGAAACATAAACAAATTGATGATTCGCCTGGTTAAACTTAGGATCTAAAGCTATGCCTAATAATCCATACTGTGCACCTTCATCATAGACCATATCAGGTACAGTAAATATTGTCTTTTTTGCGCCAGTATTTGGATTAATACGTACAATATTTCCTGAAGTTTGTTCTGTTAACCATAAATTATTATCCCCTCCCCAGACAAGGTTATGAGGACTATTCAGATTTTGTACAACGACCGTTCGTTTAAATTCTGGATTAGTAGCTTGATTGTATTGCTCTAAAGTCAACGGGACATCTGCAAAAACTTGTTGTGAAAACAAAGCAGTAATGAGTAAAGATAACGAAGACAATTGAGTTGCTTTTTTCATTAAGTTTTCCTAAACATTAAAAATAATCAATTATTTTTAATTAATAACTCAAAAGATTTCTGATGTCTATATTTTTCTAAAAACTTGATAAGTAAATTGAATTTTTAACCATTACAGCCAATTAATAACAGTAACATTCAACAAATTAAGGTTTATAATTTTCAAACAATATGATTT
>NZ_OOGT01000064.1 GCF_900323515.1 Acinetobacter stercoris
AAATAATAAGTAGATTACGTACAAACCTATTTGTACAGTATTAATTTATTTTAAAACAAAAACTTATTTAAATATAATGCTTTTTTTATGTACAATCATGAGTACATAGTTTTTCTTAAATTTATCAATATTTTATCTAAAAAAAGTGTTGTTTTGATGTACAACCATGAGCACAGCATAAAAAATAGATAATTCAATCACTTATTCTAAAAAAAGACCATTTTTCTGTACACGTTTCTGAGCCCCTAAAAAATCGCTGAAATCCTTATCCTGTAAGGCTTTGAGGGGTGTCATCGTTAGATGCGTGGTGTGTGACAAAAAAATCCCGGCATGTGCCGGATCTTGGATTGGAAAATTGGCTAAAGTGACGTAGGGCCGGTGCTTGGTTTTGCATGGAAAAAAGTATTTATTTCCTAGTTTAGAAAAACGTAAAAAATCAATTTTTTGTCCATTCATCCAGGTTAAAAATTTCAACCCAAAACTTTAATTATGAAAAGCTTCATAGAACGCGTTCAAATGCGATTTAAGAGCCTTTACCTAGAAAACATAGATCTCATAGTGAAAAACAGAAAACAGCTCAAAAAACGCAAATGAGAGCGAAATAAAGAGGTATTTTGACTTTAGATAGATGCATAGAGCGAGTGTCTACGAGCGAACTATCAAAATTTGCGCCTAGACCCTCTGAAAAACATTTTTTTGTCCTTTTTAGCCTAAGAAAGCGTAAGTTTCATGCAGAAATTTGCTCCTGGACCGAGCGTAGCGAGTAAAAAAGTTTCATGAGCGTAGCGAATTCCGAGTTTCTTTTGCTTTTTCTTAAAGTCACGCAAGTATTAACCAAAAAATTGCCCCAACGAACTGAGCGAAAGCGAAGTTCAATAGAGTTTGAGCGAAGCGAAAACCAAGGGCAATTTTTCATTCCCTGGGCTTTTAATTATTTTAAAGTTTTTAAATGCTTTTAAATGGCTTGAAAGCCTTATGAATAAAGGGTTTTAGCTCTTATATGTCCACGTTTACCTTGCAATATGTCCACGTTTACCTTGCAATATGTCCACGTTTACCTTGCAATATGTCCACGTTTACCTTGCATTAGTACACAAATAATATTAACGTGTACTTATACACAATAAAAAAATAGTGGCTATGAGAGATTTAGTTGTAAAAGACAATGCCTTAATCAACGCAAGCTATAACTTAGACTTAGTAGAACAACGTTTAATTTTATTGGCTATTGTTGAAGCAAGGGAAAGTGGGAAAGGGATTAATGCAAATGATCCATTAGAAGTTCATGCAGATAGTTATATCAATCAATTTGGTGTACACCGTAATACAGCTTATCAAGCCTTAAAAGATGCTTGTAAGGATTTATTCGCGCGTCAATTTAGCTATCAAGAGAAAAAAGCTAATGGGAATATCCGAAATGTTATGAGTCGTTGGGTATCTCAAATTGCTTATAACGACAATGAAGCAACTGTAGACTTAATATTTGCACCTGCTGTTGTTCCCTTCATAACCCGACTGGAAGAACAATTTACTAAATATGAATTACAGCAAGTTAGTAGTCTTAGTAGCGCTTATGCCATTCGCTTATATGAGCTTCTAATTCAGTGGCGAAGCACTGGTAAAACCCCAACCATAGAACTACAAGAATTTAGAAAGAAGTTAGGCGTTCTTGATAATGAATATTTACGGATGGCTCATTTAAAAGAGCGTGTTTTAGAGCTTTCAATTAAACAAATAAATGAGCATACGGATATAACTGTAAAATATGAACAGCATAAAAGAGGACGTTCTATTTCAGGATTTTCTTTTACCTTTAAACAGAAGAAGAAGGATAGCCCATCAATAGAAAGAGATCCGAACACTTTGGAGCTTTTTTCAAAGATGACCGATGCTCAACGGCATATGTTTGCAAATAAACTTTCAGAACTCCCTGAAATGGGTCGCTATTCACAAGGAACAGAAAGCTACCAACAGTTTGCTGTACGTATTGCTGAGATGCTACAAGATCCCGCTCAATTCAAAGAGCTATACCCATACCTAAAAAAAGTGGGATACATGCCATCAAATAAAAAGGACACCGTAAATGGCTAAGTTATCACTAAGTGAAGTATCTAAAAAATTTCATGTGGATAGATCAACCATTTACAGAGCTGTACGTAATGGACGTTTATCACGCTCCAGTGATGGACAATTCGATCTAGCAGAGGTCATACGATGCTTTGGAGAACCTGAGCAAACATCTCAAAAAATTGAATCATCTAAGCAAGAAGGTGATGAATCTACAAAAAAACTTATTGCCCATTTAGAAAATGAAGTCAAAAAATACCAAGAACGTGAAGAACGGTTAATGCAACAAATTGACCGTATGCAAACACTCATTGAGCTGAAAAGTGTTGCACCTGCCACAGCAGCACCACACCAAGATGCTACGGCATGCGACACCAAGATGCCACAGCATGCGACAACACAACAAGACACTGATAACAAAAAGAATAATGAATTAAATATTGCAGAAAATGTAGCAGTGCCACAGCAAGAAACTACGGCATACCACACCCAAACGCTACAGCATGCCACGTTGCAAAGTGTGGCAGTGCCACAACACAAAAAACGTGGTTTATTTGGCCGTGTGCTGAATGCCGTCTTTGATAATGACTGAGCAATAAGGGTGAAAGATCATGCCGAAACTGAAAGACATTGCCCTGGGAATTATTGTAGCTCCGCTGCTGATCCCGATCATGCTGATTGCATCGTACCAGGATAAAAAGGCGCTGAAGAAAGAGCTGGATGAATGCCAAAAAGAAAAAGACCAGGCATCCTGATTATTCAATTGAGCTAATCAAAAGTGTGGAACATTGATGAAATAATAGCGTGGAACGTGAAAAGTCATAAAAAAAGCCCGAACAGGGATGCTCGGGCTATAAACTAGAAACTACAGCGTTGAATTATAAGGATAATTATACAGCATTTCGTATAAGGTGTATTATGTTAAATGGAAGTTGGGATGCTTACGGTAATATGAGAAATTTAAACGAGTAATATCAGAGTAAGTACATGATTTTATATAAATACTATAGTTTTAATTCTGGTAAATCTGCTTTAGAAAGTGAACGAGTTGGTTTCAGGACTCCTACTCACTTTAATGATCCATTTGAGGCAAGTGTTATAGAAGGAAAATCTTTTACGAAAGATCGCATTCAAAAAACGTTAAATAATATAGCTATTCTGAGTCTAACAAGAAATCCATTAAATTCTTTAATGTGGGCTCATTATGGGGATGAACATAAAGGTTTTGTAATTGGCTATGAGGTAGAAAATTCTTTTTTTAAATGTAAAGAAAGCAATTTAATTCCAGTACATAAAGGGAATGTTATATATACGAAAACCAAGCCTTTTCTCAAAACTTCTACTAGAGAAACTACTAATTTATGTAATGCAATAGATGGTATTTATGACGAGGAGGATCACCAGACTAAAGAGTTGATAGATCACTTATTTTTAAATAAAGACACAATATGGAGCTATGAAGAGGAAGTCCGTATTGTTAAGCGTGTTGATTCTATAATTATGGAGACGCATAAATATTGGGAAAATCCCTATAATAGATATTCAATACCTTCAAAAGAGATCAGACCAGGTTATAGCAAAGAAACAATACCTGGTTTAAAAATTTATGATCATCAAGTGAAGATCAAAGAAGTCTATCTAGGAGCCAGAAATTCTTATATTAAAGATAAGGATGAATGCATTGCAGAACTTTTGACTAAAGTTCAGAAACAAGGGGCAAAAGTGTATGCTGTCTCTGTTGAGAATAAGTCATGGAACTTAGCTAAAACATTGATTAAGTCGCTATGACTTTTAAATATTTCTAAAATTAACATAATACACCTTATACGAAATGCTTGAAATTTCCCTATAAGCATCAATATCTTAGTCAAAGCCGTTCTAGGGTTCAGCGCACTGGAACGGCTTTTTTGTGATTTGTCACGTTCCACGCCTATTATTTGATCAATGTTCCACAACTTTGTTTATATGAGTTAAACAATCGTGGTTAATCATAGGGTCTAAAAAAACGGCTCCAAAAGCCTCTTTTCGGCTGCTCCGGTTCAACGTGATCCGGCACCGGAATACGCTTATTTTCCCTCTGCTCTGGAGTAGTCAATCCGTCATGTTTCGGCTCAGGTTCTGACCGAGGATCCGTTGCTATATCTTGGCTAGGTTTCGGATCGGTAAACGTAGTCATATTGGTTTTTGGGGCTTCTAGCAGTCGTTGTATTGCTTCTATTTGATTATCTTTTGCTTCTAGTTGTTCTCGTTGAAAAACTTCTCGTTCGTGTGCAAGTTCTAGCTGTTTTTTTAGTATGTCTACTTGTTGCTTAAGCATGTCTACTTCTGTCTCTTTATGTACCGAAGTAGACTGTAACGTGGTTACATCCTTATTATTGTGGGATGGTTCACCAAATACACGTAGAGCTTCTGAAAAATCTATTTTTCCATCACTATTTTTTGATAAATCCCCTTTATTTATACGTTTATAGATACTTTGACGATTCATTCCATAGAGTTGAGCTAATTCAATAACAGATAGTGCTTTCATCATGTAACCCAAGTAAAAGTCTGTATGTCAGTAGACAATATTTAGTAATGTAACGTTACATCAATGATTTAACGATAGCCAACCTTTTCAAGCATTGGAGCAAACTCTTTTAACTTCTCAGAATCTTTAAGCATTTCAGCAATTCTTACTGCGAATTGAGGATAGCTTTCAGTTCCTTGAGAGTATTTACTCATTTCAGGAAGTTCAGATAGCTTATTGGAAAATAAGTGGCGTTGAGAGTCAGTCATTTTTTTTGAAAAAAGATCTAGATTCCCAGATATTGTCTGATTTTCTAATGATTTAGTTTTAGATTTTTTTTGTTTAAAAGAAAAAGAAAAACCAGATATTGAACGGCCTTTTTTATGCTGTTGGTAGGTTGCCTCTATATCTGTTTTTTCGCTAATTTCAGAAATGGCTAAGTCAAGAACTCTAGTTTTAAAGTGATCCATACGCTTGTATTCATTAACACCAATTCCAAGTTGTTCTCTAAAAGTTGCTAATTCAAATACTGGCGTTTTTCCAATAGCTCGCCATTGAATTAATAACTCGTATAATCTTGCTGAATATGTACTGTTAAGCTGGGCTGTTTGGCTTAGTAAATATTGAGTAAAAAAGTCTTTAATACCATCAATTTTACTTATGCCTTGTACAACAGCTAAAGTGAAAACAAGTTCAATAGCCCCTTCATCATCTAGATATTTTACTTGCTGAATCCATCTACTTTTGACTAATTTCCCATCTTCATCAAAGAAGCTAAATCTTCTGTTAAATAAAGAATCCTCTGCTTCTTTCATTCTCTGATAAGCATTTTGCCTTGTTGTCCCAAAAACTTCAGCATATCTCAAAGCATCTATTCGTAAAGGAGTATCTGTACTTAGTCCAGTACCCGTATGTCTAGCATCAACAATGGCTAATTGAACAATATGAAACTCTGATAAAGATAGAGTTTGAAAAGCTTGGTTTAACCGATTGGTTTTTACAACTAATTCTTTTGACATAGACTCGATTGAAATATTTTTATACCCACAGATTATAACAATGTGGGTATAACTGCAACTGTGTAGTTAAGGGTGTAATTAGGAGGGTAACTAAACGTGGGGGAATGGGTAACTAAACGTGGGGGAATGGGTAACTAAACGTGGGGGAATACAAAGGTTAGTTATTGAAATTTAATAATTAAAACTAAGTTAAAAACATTTAAAAACCTTAAAATAATTAAAAACACAGGGAATGAAAAATTGCCCTTGGTTTTCGCTACGCTCAAACTCTATTGAATCTCGCTTTCGCTCGATTCGTGGGACAATTTTTTGGTAAACACCTTCTGGGAATTAATAAAAACAAAAGAAACTCGGAATTCGCTTCGCTCATTAGTTTTTTATGCTCGCTTCGCTCGGTCTAGATTTAAATATCTACATCTAATTTCTTATTTTTCTAAAGTTTCATTTTTAAAAGACTGTTTTTCAGAAAGTCTAGGCGCAACTTTTCTGTGTGTTGCTCGTAGACACTCGCTAAAAACTATTGTAAATCGTCATATTTTGCGTTTTTAGCTCTGTTTACAGGTTTTTATAGTGATAGGTAATTTAAAAATAAAAGAAGCTTAAATCGCAAATAAGAGCGTTCTATGGTGATTAATCAAATTGGTGAAAACCAATTTTGAAATTGATATTTGCATGTGCTGACGCTCAATTTATGGAACTCTTATTTATACAAATACCAAAATTGATCAAAAAAAACGCTATTTTATGAAAATGGTGTTTTTTGTTCTTTTTTAATCAAAGATAAACTTTTATGCTTTCCGCATAAAAGGCATATTTTGATTAGATAATGATCTACTACACAACAACGAAAACGGACTGTCTTCTCAGTCTTATGCAATGCATTTCGAATGGAAGTGCTAAGTTTTGGTTTTCTGATACTGTGCCTTTTTCAAAGTTCCATCATGTGCTTCCAAAATTAATTTTGGAGTATGGCCTCGATCTGACTGAATCTGAGCGTAAGAAAAAATCGGACTACGGGGAACCAGTATGGAGTCTGGTCATCAATTATGATCCGGCCAAAAATGAGGTATTTCAGTTTTGGTTATTTACTACAGGCTATAGAGAAGCACGAAGAAGTAAGCTGACTTTAAAAGAAATACTTGCCAAAAATTCGAGCATGGTACAGAAGCAAAAGTTGAATAGTCTTTTGACCACGAAAAAAGAAAAACTGTTGCGCTATGGGGATTATGTACTGGGACAATACATTGAGTTTAGTGATCTTAAGCCACAATTTTCTCGGGTTTATTATCATCCTGAACGCTTTGGCGTTATTTTTAATGTTCATGCCAAGCGTGTAAAAACTATTGATAGTAACCAAGATCTGGTTTATCGGGTGTTTAAGCCTTTTGATGCCTCTGATGTCAGGCGTTTTTCCAGTATTCAACGTATTTTTGGCTTTGCTTTTTTAGAAAATGAACATACCCGTTGGAATCAGGCATCCGTGAGTGCATTTTTACTGCAACGGTTTGGAATTAAATTTAACGATGACGTGAGCTATAACGAGCGGTTGAAAGAGCTAACTCGTGCATTACGCGGGGTTCGTAAAAAGCATTTGGAGTTTTTTCAACGATATTCTCAGAAGAAAATCCGTTTTACCTGGTATCTATCGCAAGAATTTATGCAGTCGGCAACGCGGGAGTTGAATAAAAAAATTGATTTAATTTCGACTGAACAGGCTGATCGTTTGAAAGAAGCCACTTTTAGATTGAGTTCTAAGGGGAATTTTCATGGTACACGTCATCAAATTGGCACGTTACAGGCTAAAATGAGATCGATATTAAATGCCCGAAATCCCGAGCAGAAGAAGCTGAATCAAATGTATTTTCCAAAAAACTTACACTATGTACGCTTCACTGCCAAGAAGGCTTGGAGTATGAAAGAGTTTGAAGTGGCTTGTCGAAATGCAGATCAGATTTATTTGAATAAACGGAATAAGCAAAAGCCTAAAGATCAACGATTAAGAAGAGACAGAAAAAAATGCTAAAGCTTTTTTTCTTAAATTTCGCATAAGAGATTTTATGTTAAATGACACTCACTTTATTCTGTAATGCGGGTCACTTTTTATAATAATTTGCTCTGTAGTCACTTCAAAAAAAATTGAAATTTTTTCAATTTTAGAGCGTATTAGAAGGCTTCTATCCAAATAAATTATTATTTTATTTAATTTAGAACTAAAAATCGCTCGTCCTCTTGGGACTTCTTCATATTCCATATATTTCAAATCTTTATTCGAGCTTTGAATAATTTCCCAATACTCTATATGAGCGTAATTACTGTCTGCTAAACCTATAGAATCAATATCTGAAGCAGAAAAATCATGTGCGACTCCTAAAACTTCATTATTCCAATACCAAAAAATTCCAATCTTCATTTTATAACCTTATTTAAGAATTTGTTTTTTAAAGTTTTTTAATATTTGTGTGGTGGTTTATCAAAAGCAAAAAAACAATTTTAGACAAAGTAGCTTCTTTTTAGTGCAAAAGCATCTTGTAAGGCATTGTGAGGTATTTTTGAATCTATTTTCAGGCTTGTATCGCTTTCCCAAAGCTCCATTGTCAACTTTGGAGTAATCATACAAGTGCCGTGTTGAAGTATGAGGGTTGTTAGAAACAATGAAAAATCTTCTGGCCAATCAGCAATTATATGTATGGTTTCATATTGATTTAGAAAATTAAATAAATATTTTTGAAATTCTTTTAAATCAATAGCTTGTTTATTTAGAATGGGGATAACATTATTAAATACCCATGAAGTGGGGTTCATACATGGTAAGACTTCATAGAAGTATTTTTCATTTTCATCAACGAGAGCCATGGAAATCAGTTCTCCACCAAAACCATTAAACTCACAATCCAGAAATAATTTCATATTTGCTATCATCGTAGTTATTTAAAAAAACAAGGAACTTGTTTATTTCAACAAGTTCCTGTGTGTATTAAGCTTTTTTATAACTAGTAGCGGTTAAAAACAGAGTCTGACGAATATTAGGAATTTCTACACCGTTTTGATCTATCACGTAACCATGTTTTTCCATAATTACTCTAACCATATGGCCTATTGTCTGTTTTAAGCGATCAAAATCTATATTCTCTGGATTGTTAGAATTATCCTTAATCCCCTTTAGTTCATCACCAAAACGTGCTTCTAAGGTTGGAACTAAAGCCTCAAGTGCCGGTCTATCAAGGTAAGTTGCTGTTTCAAGCATTACGATAGTTTTTTCTTCATTTAAAAAATCTAATATTTTTTGTCCAAAATGGGTATTAATAACACCTTGAAATTGAGAACTAAAATTATTCATAAAGGGCCTCTTTTTAAATTTATTCAAAACTTTGGTAAAATCATTAAATATCTATAATTATGAAATTAAAGTGAATTCATAATTTTTCTTTTTACTAGCTCTTTATTCTCGCTAGATAGTCCTAAGTAAACTTTGTAGATGAGATCTACAAGATCTTTTTCTAAAATATCTTTTTCATTTTCTTGCTTAAGAACATTGATTCTGAAAAGTGCATTAAGACTTTTATTATGGTTCCAACAATAATCAGAAAGTTTTGTTCTTAAATCTTCATAGCTATCACTACTCTCGTCCAAAGTTTGATACCAATTAGCAAGGACTATTTCAGTCTTTCGCCCATCTAAGTAGGAACGGTTTAATTCAGCATACTGTTTTGCATCCATATTTTGATAACCAATATATTTTGATGGTGCAAATAAGTATTTATTTTCATCTTTATCCCAATAAGCATACCAAGCTCTGTAATGAGAAATATTTTCTACTAGTAATGTAATAGAGATATCTTGATTTCCCATTGCATAAAGAGCTACTTCTGAGTTAAATTTTTTAATATTTTCAATAACTTCTTCGTTACTCATAACCAAGCGAGGTTGTTCAATCATGGTATTCACCTTTTTATTTAGTTTATTGAGTTCAGCGACTCGTTGAACTAAATATATAGATGAATAAACATTGCGTCAATAGTTTTTTATCATTCATATTTAAGATAATGGTCGTTATTAGAAATGAGAGCTTAAGGTTCTCGTTTTTTTCTCTTAAAACTGCTAAAATTCTTATACGCCATTGACGTACTTGAACCTATGTTATTCATTGAAACCAGTATTTTTACTAAGCAAATCAAAGAGCTTGTGAGTGATGAAGAATATCGTCAGCTCCAGCAAGATCTCTTGGTACAGCCTGATAAAGGTGACTTAATCAAGAATGGTGGGGGAATTCGTAAAGTACGTTGTGCTCAAGGCAATAAGGGTAAAAGTGGCGGTATCCGGGTGATCTATTATTGGGTCACAGAGGATGATCAGATCTTTTTCCTGGTGGCTTATCCAAAGTCTGTGAAAGATAATCTGACAGACAAAGAAACCTCGATCCTGCGTCAATTAGTAAAGGAGCAATTTCATGGATAACAACTTATTTGATGACTTGGTTGCTTCGATTAAAGAAGCTGGGGCCATCAAACGAAATGAAATGAAAGCAAGTCGAGTGACTGAGCTTGAATTACCAGATATTAAAGAAGTACGTGAGAAAACAGGCTTAACCCAAGCTGAATTTGCTGCACGTTTGCATATCAGCGCGAGAACCCTACAAAACTGGGAACAAGGCCGTCGCTATCCGACTGGTCCTGCAGCGACTTTAATTCGTATTCTAGATGCTCATCCAACTTTAATTTAAGAAGTTTAGATAATAAAAAACCCCGGCATCCTGCCGGGGTTTTTCGTATGGGTTCGCTCGGTATAACTCCTGTCGTACCTTACTGTCCTTGTGCGTATCTATTATATTCTTATTATTGTGTGGAACTTCCTGTTCCTGATGAATCTATCATATGAATATTACAGTATTCCGAATAGCAGCAAAGTACCGGAATTGACGTAAGTAAATGCTTACAAAGATGACTAAAAACTGTCCCAGGTTTATCCGCAGAAATTGGGGATAATTTCATATCCTGGAAGCTTGATAACCGGGAAAAAATCCCGAAATTGAGCGTTTTTTAGCCGATTCTATTGGCTAAACATTACAGATTTGCTTAAAAAACACACGAGTTGTTAAAACGTGTGTTTTTTGATCTTTTTGATTTTGTTTTTATTGATGTAAGTGTTTGATAAATAATAACATTTTAAAATGCATTTTGTATAACGCCCATTATGTTAAATAGCAGAGAAATACTGTACTTTAATGTCTGTTAAAAAAAGCTGTAAGTCATAAAATGAAATGGTCTAAATTAATTGATTTCAATGAACAATATTTACAACGTGGTTATCTTTTAAAATTCAAAGCTCATTATCCATTTGAAGAAGAAGTAATCATGATGGTATGTGAAGGCGGATGTTCACAAAAAGGATTAATTACTATAAGTGGATATAAAGCAGGTATTAATATGTATGTTTTATTCCCTGAAGAGGCGAATCCTGATGGTGGTATATCAACTAAATGGCTTATAACGAATTGGACTAAATGGGTTTGGCCAGAAAGTGATGTAAATTCTGTATTAGTGCGATCTGGATTAACTTACGATGAAATATAATTTAGTCATGCTAAAATTAACATAATACACCTTATACGAAATTTGAAAAACAAGATTATCATTTTGATAATTAACAAAATTTAAAAATTTCGTATAATGGCCATTACGTTAAATTAATTTAAAAATCTTAAGATGATAAAACCATAATATGATGAATATTAAATCTACTATTTTATTTATTATCGCTGCTTCTCTTTTTTATTTTTTTGTTTTAGAAAGACGGTTTGATGGCGACTCATTAATGAAAGAAAACAATCAAACAATCAAACTTTCAAGCTTGACTAACTTTAATTGGGATACTGCTCAACTGTCTATTTCAAATGAAGACTTTGAAAAAATTACTTTTTATAATAAAGGGATAGAAGTATATAGAGAAATCATTAAATTCAATTTTGATGATGGATATGAATCACAGTATTTATTTAACTCAAGTGATAGTATGAAAGAAGCTATATCTGCTTATGAATGCTCATATTCATCTTCTATAAAATTGAAAAAAGTAGAAAAAGTGAGTGAAGGAAAAGTTACTTTTTATATTTATGAGCCTTTGGACTGTATACCTATTAATTGAAATTTTTTATAAAATAATAACTTGGTAAAAATTAAGTTTTCCTAAAATTAACATAATATACCTTATACTAAATTTGAAAAATGAGATTATCCTTATGATAATTAAAGAAATTTAAAAATTTCATATAACGACCATTATGTTAAATGGAAATTTTAATTCCTAATTTATACTATAAAAAAATTAATTGAGCGGATTAAATGAATATTGAACCGTACCGGGTTTGTCGGAGACTTTTTATTTAAGTTAGGCCACCTGACCTAACGGGTTAATCTTATCATAGTACATTGCTTCAAAATCAAAAGGTGATACATAACCCAGTGCACTATGTACACGCTCTTTATTGAACCAATCTACCCAGTTTAGTGTCGCAAGTTGTACATCCGCTAAACCTTGCCAATCTGCTTCTAAATATTCAATCACCTCTGTTTTGTATAAGCCATTCACCGTTTCAGCCAAAGCATTATCGTATGAATCACCAGTCGTACCGACTGATGCCCTTAAATTTGCTGCTTCTAAACGATTGGTATAGCGAATAGAAAGATACTGTACACCTCTGTCACTATGGTGAATCACGTTCTTTGGCATGTCTCGAGCATGTAAAGCTTGCTCAAGTGCATCGAGCACCATATCTGTATTCATGCGTGTCGATACTTTCCATCCAACAATTGCTCGTGAGAACACATCAATAATAAAGGCGGTATATACCCAGCCTGAATTTGTTTGAATATACGTGAAGTCTGCGACCCATAGCTGGTCAGGCTGATCTGCACTAAAATCCCGTTTCACTAAGTCGGCTGCTCGTTTTTGATCATCTCGGCTACGGGTGGTTTGTTTATTCTTACCACGCCAAACACCTTGTATACCTAGCTTTTGCATTAATCGAGCAACTGTACAGCGCGCAACAACATAGCCTTCACGTTTCAACTTTTGCCAAACTTTACGAACACCGTACCGACCTGAACTTTCCTTCCAAATTCGTTTAATTTGTTCGGCATGATGCAAGTCATGTAGATCTCGTTTCGCTCGATGTTCTGGATTGTCCGCGAGATCTAAACTTCGATAATAGGTCGAAGCTACGATCGGTAAAATCCTACAAATCGCTTCAACACCATATAGGTCTTTATTATTATGGATAAAATCCACCATTATTTGTGTGGGCGGTCGAGCTCCGCCTGGGCGAAAAAAGCGGCTGCTTTGCGTAGAATTTCATTAGCTCGTTGCAGTTCTTTATTTTCGCGTTCAAGCTGTTTAATGCGTTCTTGATCTGAAAGCTGCTGTACTTTAACTGGATTTTGTTGATCGAGATGTTTTAAATACCAAACACGTAGTGTTTCAGGAGTACAACCTATCTTGGGTGCAATTGCTGTGATTGCAGCCCAATTCGATGGATAATCTTTTTCGGATTCAATCACAAGTTGAACCGCTCTATCTCTGATTTCAGGGGTATATTTTACTTTTTTCATCGGGACATTCTCTCAGGAAAAGTGGTCTCCGACAAACCCGGTACGGTTCAATTTGGAAATCGAATCTTTGTTTCAGCCTGTCTAATTTCATTACTAGTAAAAGAAATAGTTGTTCCTAATGAGTAAGCATAGATTCCTTGGATAGAATCATTAGATGATTCATATGAAATATAAAATCCATTATCAACTCGATCTATCCACTCAAAATTATTTTTATGTTTTTCAAAAAGATAATCGCTTAATTTCTTTTTTACCTCTACATCATCTATATCAATTTCATAAGCAATAGAATGAAGTTTACCTTGCCACTCTTGCAGAGAAATAAATCCTACTGGTGTTTTTAATCTGTACCAGTTTGATTCTTTAATGAAATTTACTCCTGAATTCTTTGGCTCTAAGCTGAAGTTAGTTTGAATATCTGAAAAATTAGAACCAATTTCAAATATAAATGGCTCTAATACCTTATTTGCGTTCAATGTATTGGTCTCTGCATGTGATAAATTATTGATAGAAGTTGAAACTAAAGCGACAACTAGTATTAAAGCTTTGAACATAATTAATTTTTAAAATTAAGATTCCCTAAAATTAACATAATACACGTTATACGAATTGAACTTTTCGTCATCTAAGAATATAGTGTGATTAACAATGTTAATCAAAGGAGCTTAACATGGCTTCAAATGCACTAGTAACTACTCGCATTAATGAAAACATTAAGCATGAAGCAACAGAAGTCCTCGCAACAATGGGCTTAACTGTCTCAGATGCAGTTCGTTTGTTGTTGACAAAAGTAGCTAAAGAGAAGGCTCTACCTTTTGAAATTTGGCAACCCAATGCTGAAACCATTGCAGCAATGGAAGAAGATCTGAGTAAAGCAAAAAGCTTTACTTCTGTAAAAGATTTAATGGCTGATCTAAATGCGGACGATTAAGTACACATCAGCATTCAAGAAAGACTATAAACGTGAGAAAAAAGGTCAGCATCGAAATACAGTAGATGCTGAACTACAAACTGTTTTAGAGTTATTGCAAGCTGATGAAACCTTGCCTGAAAAATATCGTGACCATGCTTTGGTCAGTAATTGGGTAGGTCATCGTGATTGTCATATCAAACCTGATCTTGTTTTAATCTATAAAAAAACAGAAGAAGGTGAACTGCTAATTTTGAAATTAGTTCGTTTAGGTAGTCATAGTGAATTGGTAATTTGAGTGACCTAATTTCAACAGCAAAATTTAAAAAATTTCTTCAAAAATGGGAGCTTAAAGCCCCCATTTTTAATTTCGTAAAGTTGTATTATGTTAATTTTAGAGAAACGTTAAAATAAAGCCCTAGTTGAGAGATATTTATATCTACATCCTTACTATATAATTGAGAAATATTAATTTTTAGAATGATTCAAATGGCATTAATAAATTGTCCTGAATGTGAAAAGAAAGTTAGTGATCAAAGTATGTCATGTCCTCAATGTGGCTATCCTATAAAAGTATCATTCGTTAGTAAACCTCACTCAACACCAGTTAGGACTCAAGTAAAAAAAGACGATACTTCTAGCCCTTTTATGATCATTATAGGAATTTTTATTGCCATTTTTGCAATTGCTACTTGCTCAAATGATAAAACTTCTTCATCCCCTAAAAGCAGTATCACTAGTTCTGGTGCCGTAGGTGGGGAAATGTCTACTATGGAAGAATGTAAACAAAAATTAGAATATACAGCACAAAAATATAATGTTACATATACCGTAACCATGAATGAAAGAGACTATTTTTCAGCAAAAATAGTTAAAGATGGAATTGAAAGTGATTTATTGGCTATCTGTGATAAAAAAGATGATTACTATCATGCTATGTTTGAAATACCTAATTAATTACATTCAGTTATAGCTAAAAAAGCCCGACATCCTGTCGGGCTTTTTCATATCGGGTTGCTAGTCTTACTGATCTCGTGCTGCCCATTCCTTGCGCTATTTTCTTATTTTCTAGAAACATCCAGTTCCCTTATGTATTCATCATAGGGCTAATGCTTTGGATTACCAATCCGCAAAATCCTTAAATCTGTGTAAGTTTTAGCTTACAAAGTTGGCCTATTTTATCCCAAGAGTTGTCCGCAGAAATTGGGGATAATTTAAGCCAGCGCTGGCTTGATAACGCAGAGAAAAATGACAAATTGATTAAATATTGATCAATTTTATTGGCAAGAAGTATCAAAATTGTTCAAAAAGAAACCGACTTGTTTCCAAGTCGGTTTTTTGTGGTTTTTCAGGGGGATGAAAAATTTTTAACCATATGAAAAACAAAGATATTTTAAAAAGCATTTCGTATAAGCTCTATTATGTTAATTGTAGGAAATCTTAAATATATTTTCTTAGATGTTTTTCAAGAATGTTAGAAAGTATTGTAGATGAATGAATTATCCTATCTATTAGCTCTTCCGACTCTTCTTTTGTCATTGTAGATGTCTTATTTTCAATTATGGTATCAAATGTAATTAACTCATAATAATCAGAATAGGCTTTAAGAGCTTCTCTTTCATATTCCTTCAAAAATTTCATCTTTTTTGAAAAAAGAAGAGCTGAAATTGGTCCACCATAGGGAAAATTATTCACTTCGGATTTTAAATAAGTTAAATATAAGGAAACTTTTTTAATATCTTTAAAAGTTTTTTGAGGATCATCATCTAAGAAAACATTAATACATGTTTCATTGGTCTTGATTAACAGATCATTAGCAGACTTGATTGATTTCATTAATAAAGAGTTTTTTATTCTGAATAAAAACACATATACAGGGATAGCAACTGTAATAGCTTTAAATATAGGAGCTAGCCAATTATAAGGAATAAGATCAGGTTTTATTAATACGCTACAAATGGAAAAAAACCACAAAAGCAGAAGTGACGTCCAAACAACATATAGTTCCTTATCCATATGATTTATTTCACTTTACTTTCAGCGTCATTAATATACTTTTCTATTCTATCAGTAATAAGTTCTTTTAAGTCATCATCTACCACTATCTTTAGATGTCTATTTAAATCAGATTTACGATAACCATTTTTACGAATTAGACCACCAAAAGATTCTTCTAGATAAGAAGATCCAGCTGTAGATATACCATTAAAATCTAAAACAAGAATTTGGTTTGGATTCGTTTTTAAAGATTGGAAAAAAGGTAGTAGAACTTCTTCTCTAAATCGTTCACCACTATGTAGACCATCTTTTCTAGCTCTACCCATAGGTCTTGGATAATATTCTTTAGCCACATCATATTTGATTTCAAGCATAAGTTTTACTCGCGACTAATTTCACATTATTCAAAGGAATTTCCCATCCTACAGTTGTACCTTCAATAGCATCTTTGTAGTCTTTTAAACCAGCGACAGATGACCAAGCCCCTTTTCTACTTAGAACTATCACATTTGCACCATCTACATCAGATTCAACCTGCATGATATCATTAAAGCCTTTTCCTCGATGGTACTCTTCTGTTGCAGATCTTCTCCATTTTGTTGCTATTTCAATCAATTGAGAGTCATTTTTACCAGTAAAGAGTTCAATTGGATTAATAGATAAACGATCTCTTAGCTTAACTGGAATAGTTACCGGAATAGTTTTTCCTACATCTGATACCACGATCAGACATGTATTTTTCTCTTTATCTATGCAAAAGAATAAAAACCATTTCTTATATTGAGCATTTTCATCATAGGCATGATTGATCACATTACTGATTGCTTCAGCAATAGCATTTTGTAAAACAAATCTAGCTCTTCTATCTGGTAAGATCATAGCTATTTGCTCTTCAATCTTTTCGTATTCCTCGCCTAAATCAGCGCTATCTCCCGATAAACACTCCCATCTATCAACAATATTAATAGTTTTACCAACATAAGGAGGCTGTTTAATAAGACTATGAATGCCTAATCTAGAGAACATAGCTTTTACTACATCCTTATCAGAGGTTCGTCCTAGTAATTCTTTTTTATTTTTTAACTTATCCAATTGATGTAAAAGGTAAATAACGCCTTCTGGCAACAATAGTTCTACATCCTTAAAATTAAGATATAAACTCTTATTAGCTCTATCTCTCAGCTTTATTTTTCTTATAGTTTCTAGAAATTTTTCTCTATGACCCATTTTAGCTAATGAGATTACAGATGAAAATTTTATTAAGCCGATATAAGTATGTGATCTTTTTTTACCTTCCTTTCTTATTTTTAAATCTGATTTTTTCTGACGAAGAATAGCTTTTTGATTAGGCTTTTTCACAAAAAATCCTTGTTTTTTAGACGGTAATCGAGCAGATATGATCTTATACAAATGAACTAATAAAAGAAATATATAAAAGGATTTAACATAAAATCTCTTATGCGAAGCCCAGGTTAATCCTGGGCTTTTTGTTCAATCTCATCATTGGCCGCAAACATGCCTGGATTAGTGAGCTTAATATTTTCCTGACAACTTCTACAAAGCATTAAGCCTGCAAAAAGCTGTACACTCTGTCCATTTCCACAAAGCGTACATGGTTTTGAAATTTGAATAATATTGTCCAAAATTAAGATTCCTTAGAAAAGTTTTGTTCCGCATAATTAGCGGCCTTAGCTTGCATACTTCTAATTTCATCTTTAGAAGCACCATTTTTCATTAACAGCCATAAAAGCATCATGTAAGTACTACTAAAATCTTCATAGTATTTTTCAGAAAAATTATTATCTTCCTCAAAATCATCTATTCGCTTTTCTAATCGATTCACCAGATCCTCAATACGATCGGCTTGCTGTTTAACAGCAATAGATTGAAAATCATTGGTCAAAATTTTACTGAATAATTTACTGGTTCTGATTCCTTCTGAATTAGCCAATTGATCGTAGAATTCTGCTACTTGTGGATCTAACCTGACTGCATAAGTTTTGACTTTTTCGCCCATAAATTACACCTCTTATTAAAATTAGATTTTGTACAAAATTAAATATATATAATTCAACTAATTAAATAAAAAATAATAAGTAGATTAC
>NZ_OOGT01000358.1 GCF_900323515.1 Acinetobacter stercoris
TACATGAATCGTGGATCAGAGTGGGGGCGTTGGGATTTGCATGTACATACAAAAGGTACGGCAAAAAATGACCAATTTGGGAATATATCTTTTGAAGACTACTGTATTCAGCTTTTTAAAAAAGCTTTAGAACACAATATCAAAACTATTGGCATCACAGATTATTTTAGTATTGAAAATTATAAAAAGGTAAAAAACTTCCAAGAAAACATAAGCACTAAAACTGAATTCAAGGATGATGAACAAGAACTGATTTCTAGGATTTTCATACTGCCTAATATGGAACTAAGGATTACACCTAGTACGGACAAAGGTAGTGCGATAAATATGCATTTTTTGATAAATCCAGAAATTATTGAAGATTTTGAAAATCAATACTGCCATGCTTTAACATTTATTGTTTCAGAAGAAGAACAATATAAGCTAACGACTTATGATTTAAAACGATTAGGGAGTAAAGGAACCTCAGAGCATTTAACTGATGATTTAGCGTATCGAAAAGGTATTTCTTCTTTTGTCCTTAATTCTAGCGAAATTATTAATGCATTTAAAAAATATCCAAATTTCCGAAAAAACTGTTTGGTTGCCGTTGCAAACTCAAATAAGGATGGTGCATCAGCATTTCAAGGTCATGAAGCATTACTAAAACAACAAACAGGTGCAACTCTAAAAGTATTAAGAGAATCGCTATATAAAGTTTCTGATGTAATTTTTTCATCGACTTTGACAGATAAGCCATTTTTCTTAGGGAATAAAGCTGAAGATCAACAAAGTTTTCTAGAAAGTTATGGATCATATAAACCGTGCATTCATGGAAGTGATGCTCATAAATTAGAGACTTTATTCGAACCAATTGATCACAAATATTGTTGGATTAAGGCTGAACCAACCTTTGAAGGTTTAAAGCAAATCATTCATGAACCTGAAAGTCGTGTTCATATCGGGCAACATTGTCCTGAAATAAAAAACTCATATGAAGTAATAGATTATATCGAGTTAAATAATACCAATGTTGCAAACGAAAAAATTAACTTTAATAGTAATTTAACTTCTATCATCGGTGGGAGGTCATCAGGTAAGTCCACCCTATTGCAATGTCTAGCAAATAAATTAAAACCTACTGCACTAAACACCCTTGAACAATCTCAGCATATTGATGAGCTTTGTTCAAATTTTAGAATTATTTGGCAAGATGGTAAGGAGGATTACAGTAGACCCATCGAATATTTTTACCAAGGACATATGTATTCAAAGTCAAAAGATCAAGGTATTGAAGATATAGTTAAAGACTTGATACAGCAAAAAGACAACAAGCTTTTCTCTAGATTTAAAGAACAAAATGATTTTTTACGACATGAAATTTCAGGGAAAGTATCTACTTATTTTTCTATTCTAAGCTCTTTAAGTGACTATCAATCACAATTGATACAAAAAGGTAATAAGGATGATATTCACAATCAAGTTAATGAATTATCTATACAAATCCAAAATAATGATATTGGAAATATAACTCAGAAGGAAATGGCTGATTTTAATGCTTCGAATGAAACTTTGAAAATTCTTAATAAAAATCTTGAAGAGCTTATTACTTTTAAAGAACTACTTAAAGATAAGCACTGTTCTGATTTCTACCAACTGTTAAACCCATTAGAACTTAATTTAAATTATGTGCTAGTACAAACACACTTTGAATCCTTTGCAAGTGAAATAGAAAAATTTACAACTACTCAATTTGAGCAATTCAAAACGCTATCCCTACGAACTATTTCTGATCAAATCCTAAAAGTTGAACAAGAAATTTTAGATATCCAAAATACTGACACATTTAAAAAAGTAGAAGTTTATCTAAAGTCTTCTGATGCTATAAAACCA
>NZ_OOGT01000353.1 GCF_900323515.1 Acinetobacter stercoris
ATATAACCAATATAAAATAAAATATATGCTAAACTTTTTAAAATTTTCATGAATTATTTCCTCAAGAGTGTTTTCACCAATATAACGCAACCAATTGATTATAATAAATATTACTTAATCAAAAATATATTTATACAATAGAGTTCTTTCATAAGTCACTTTTGGATTAGGATAAAACCTTATTTTATAAGCTAAAGGCTACATATATGATCTAAGGCCTAGAGTTCTCTAGTGGATTAAAAAGCAAACTATCATGAAAGAACTCTAATAAAAATCTAATAAGCCAGCTTTACTGATAAAAAAGGTATAGGATCAATTCTTCCACTCAATCCCAATCCTAAACGAGCCTCACTACGAGCTTCAAAATGGAGATGAGCACCATTTGCTATTGTTGTCATAGTGTTAGCATTACCTGTACTTCCCGTCGCCCCTAACGCATCCCCTACTTTAACAGGGTCATTTTTAGATACACTAATGTTAGATAAATGCGCATAAAAGAAAAAAATAAATTTTTTCTCTCCCAATTTACTCTTAGCATTTTTTTGCTGTGGTTCTGGTAAATCATCAATATTAACTTTAATTACGACAACATTACCATACGCACCATTAGTATTCTCTGCTACAACGACAATACCGCTACAAACTGCATAAATTGTTGTTCCTGGATTCGCTTGTAAATCTACTCCTTGATGATTTGTTTTTCCGTTGTTTCTTACTTTTCCAAAAGTTGCACCTTTTGCACTGGCTAATCCTGCTGTCCTTAATTTACAAATTGCTAAAGGATCATGCCAACTATCATCACCTCCAACTCTTATATCTTCTATTGTTGCAGTAGTATTGCTCTGATTATTTTTTGAAGAATCCTGTTCCTTTAAAAGTTTCGGTTGTGGCTCAGAAATAGAAGTACCATTTAATAATTTTATAGTTTCATCTAAACTTATATTTACTTGATTCGTTTTCTGATTATCTACCACAAAATCAAAGATATTTATATGACCATCAATATAATTTCTTAACCATGCCCCATATGCTGCTTTAGCATCATTATTAAATCTTTTTAAATAATCAGTTGATTTTTTTTATCTTGAATCTGAGAGAATAATAAAGCTTTAGCTCTTTCTTGGCTAAATGAATTTTGGACAAATTGTCTACCACCACCAGCTCCTTCATGATGAAGTAAATACGCAAGCTTAGCCATTGAACTTGGCTCTGTAAGATTTTGATAAGGTAATTTTGAAATTTTAAAATTATACACAGCATATGCTGCAGCCGCATCTATAGCCAATTCAGCATTAAATCTGAGATTCAACTTGGCATCTAAGGATAATTTAGGATTCTTACTCACATACTGACCAACTAGTGAAGATTGATTAGCACACATTTCTAACCATGTATTAGGTAAAAACTGTGTCAATCCACCAGCTTTAGATCCCTGATTATAACTTTTTTCATCCCATTCTCCTCCTTTCTTTTTTGCAGCCTCTGCATTTATAAATGCTGCTAAAGCATGCGGTGCAAAACCATGCTTTTTTGCTGTACCAATAATATATGCACGATACTTATTATTCACTGGATTTAGCAGAAAATTATCTTCTGTAAATGGCTTTGTTGCATAAAAGGAATTCATCCCCATACAGTTTAGATGAATACAGAATCAAAAAGCCGCTACAAAACAACCAACTGGGCTGAGTACAATCAGGCTTTACGCCAACGGGGTGCTTTCACTATTTGGTTTGATCCCCAAATGCAATGGTATGCAATGCCTACAGGCAAAAAAGGATGTCAACCGACCTACTCTGATACTGCCATTCAGTTTGCCCTGACAATACGCAACCTGTTCCAACTGGCTTTACGTCAAACACAGGGTTTTATTCAAAGCCTCTTTCAACTCGCTCAC
>NZ_OOGT01000066.1 GCF_900323515.1 Acinetobacter stercoris
ATACTAAGACCCAGCCCACGATATCAAATATAAATTTGACAATTCAACAACTTAATTAAATAAGAAATTTATAAGTTAAAACTTTAGTCTATTCTTTAACCAGAAAAATTTTATTAATCGTTATAAGTCTAAAGAAAAATGCCTCACTTATTGATTAAACCTATTTATTCTTAATTAATATTTGTGACAATTTTCAGATAATTTAAAATCGCCCTAACAAAATTTGTGCTTTTATCTCATTATTTGTTTCAAATTTCGCCACATTTGCGTAAATAAAAGTTAATCCTTATTTTTAAGGATAACGAAAAGGAGTCCTCATGGAGATTCAACTCGAGGGAAATTCTCGTCCGCCAAAGAAACAAAAATTTTACCAAATCCTCTATGTGCAAGTTATTTTTGCCATCGTGGTAGGTATTATTCTTGGACATTTTTGGCCTGACCTAGGTAAAAGTTTACAACCTCTTGGTGTAGCTTTTATTAACTTGGTAAAAATGATTATTGCTCCTGTCATCTTCTTAACAGTCGTGACGGGTATTTCCAGTATGAAACACATGGGTGCTGTAGGTCGTGTAGCTGGTAAAGCAATGTTGTATTTTATTACATTCTCTACTTTAGCTTTGATTATTGGTCTAATCGTAGCGAATATCGTACAACCAGGTCATGGTTTAAATATTGATCCGACCGTACTTGAAGCAAGTAAAGATGCAACCAAAATTTCGGGGTATGTCGAAAAAGCTCATGAAACCAGCATCGTTGGTTTCTTGATGAATATCATTCCAACAACTTTGATTAGTCCTCTTGTTGGTGGTGATATTTTACAAGTTCTTTTCGTAGCAGTACTTTTTGGTTTATCTTTAGCTGCAATCGGCGCTAAAGGTCAGCCTATTGTTGATTTTTTAAACAATTTGACAGCACCAATCTTTCAGTTAGTTGGGATGTTAATGAAATTTGCACCTATTGGTGCTTTCGGGGCAATGGCATATACCATTGGTGCTTTTGGACTAAAAAGTGTTGGTAACCTGATGTTCCTCATTTTGACGTTCTACATTACTGCATTCTTGTTCGTTGTACTGGTATTAGGTGCAGTTGCTAAATATAACGGTTTCTCAATCTTTGCCTTGATCCGTTATATTAAAGATGAATTATGGCTAGTTCTGGGTACAAGTTCTTCAGAAGCTGCTCTTCCATCTCTCATGAATAAAATGGAAAAAGCTGGTTGTGAAAAATCTGTCGTCGGTCTGGTTATTCCAACAGGTTATTCATTTAACCTTGATGGTACAAATATCTATATGACCCTGGCTGCATTATTTATCGCTCAGGCAATGAATATCGACTTGTCTTTGGGTGAACAGGTTCTTCTGTTATTAGTTGCCATGATTTCATCTAAAGGTGCTGCTGGTGTAACTGGAGCTGGCTTCATTACTTTAGCGGCAACTTTGGCGGTCGTTCCTAGCGTTCCTGTAATTGGCATGATGCTCATTCTGGGTATCGACCGCTTTATGTCTGAGTGCCGTGCGTTAACCAATTTAGTTGGTAATGCCTGTGCAACTATTGTTGTTGCACGTTGGGAAAAAGCACTTGATGAAGAACAACTTAAACTTGTTTTAAGCAAGAAAGCTGACGATGCTGCTTAATCATTGATTTTTTGATCAAAAAAGGAAGCCTAAGTGCTTCCTTTTTTCAATCCATGTTTTTATAAATAAAATTGATCTTCACACCAAAAACTTAACTTTCAAAAACTTTTGCCTGATTAATCAACTGAACAAACACTGCAGCATCCTGTATCTGATTAGCACTTAAAAGTGCGAGTTTAACTAGAAACAATTGACGTTTGTCTTCTGTTAAACCATCAATACTTTCAGCTAAATGGTCGTAAACTTTTTCCAAATCAGGAATTGAAATCGAACTCATACTGCAACTCCTTGTGATGAGTTAAGAAATTGATCAAAAGTATTGATGAATATATTTTCACGATATTGCAACCAGCGTCCATTAATATGATGATCGGGACGAACTAAATAGATCGTTCCATTTCCGGCAAAATATCGTTCATTTGCATCGATTATTGAAATGGGCAATATCTGATCTGCACCTTGAACATTTTGCCCCTTCATCGCAAATGCAATGGTTTTAAGTGGGATTCCCCGTTTTTTCAATCCATTAACTTCATTTATAAGTACAGCATCTAACTGTGTTTCTTCTGTAAAAATAATGAGACTAAAATGACCAGTGATATGGTCATACAAATACTGGTCACCAGTTTTATAATTAGGAAATAATGCACCATTTTCTGTTGTCTCGTTCATCAAAGCATTATCATCACATTGACTGTTTAATGGTGAATGAGTATATGCATGTGGTCTAGAAGTTCGCCAATGGTAAAGTGGTCGTACAAACTCATGCTCTAAAGACAATGACAAAACAGCATTTCGAAGTAAATGAAACCCTTTTGTCGGTGGAGCCATAAAACGTGTGGACTTCCCTGCTTCAGCAATAATTTCCCGAGCTGCACCAACACGATCAAAAGTATAACTTTCAAGCAATTTTTCTGATGCCCATCCTTGTATTACAGCTGCCAATTTCCAGGATAAATCCAGAGCATCCTGAAAACCAGTATTTGCACCACGTACACCAAAAATCGGAAGTAAATGTGCTGCATCACCTACAAACATGATGCGGTTATGTACATAATTGTCTAAAGTTAATGCTCGAGCCGAATACACTGTACTCCAGTCCATCTCCCATTCAAGATGATCCATACCAATCATTTTTAGCTGATCATTTACTGCTTTACTCAGATTTTCTGGCTTAAGTGCTTCTTCAGGGCTAACACTTGGATCAAGCTGATAATCAAAACGCCAGATATCATCAGGTTCTCGATGCATTAAAATAGTATTTCCCGGATTCCAGTCGGGAGAGAAAAAAGCCAGTCGCTCTGTTGGGTAATCCAGTTTGATACGGATATCTGCGATAACAAAGCGTCCCTCATAACTTGCACCTTGCATACGCAGTTTCATACCCTCACGGATAGGTGAGCGCCCACCATCAGCAGCAATGACCCAATTCGATTTATGTAAATATTGCCCTTCTGGTGTGTCTATCGTTAATGTAACAATATTATTTTCTTGTTGTGTTGCGACAACTTTATTCCCCCAACGTATCTCAATATCAGGGTTTTGCTGTATTTTCTTAAGTAAAAAATCTTCCAGAAAATTTTGCTGTAAATTATTCAGGGGGGCAAACTGATCATGTTCACTGGTCGGTGAAGCCATTCGAAAAACAGTTTTACCTTTATAAATTGAATTCCCGTGTGTCCAGGGTAATGCTTTACTCATAATAGATTCAGCAGCACCAACAGCTTGTAAAATTTCCATTGAGCGTTTGGTATATACAAGTGCCCGACTTCCCTCTGAGAGCTGACGTTCAGCTGAAATCAAAATCACTTGTACACCATGTTCAGCGAGTGCAAGCGCCGTCGTCATACCAATTGGCCCGGCTCCGACTATCGTTACTGTTGTAGTATCCGTGATGACATCCATTGCAGAATGAAAATATGGAAACACTTCATATGTGTAATACAGCGAATTTCTTGGCATTGCTGCTGGAAAGTGCATATCGAACTCCTTGTCCTTACCTTTTATCCTTTTTCAGGAAGTTACTCCCAAAATCCTTTTCCTTCACATCACTGTTGAATTATTTAAAACATCCACACCCGACATACGAATAAGCTATTAAAATTACTGGATTATCTCTGTGTAATGAATTGCGTCAATGCAGAAGCAGTATCTTTCAATGCCAGCATCCATTGATGGGTTAAATCTATTGGCAAATGTGCTTCGCTACCTAAGGCTGCTATACAAAACTCAACCTCGCCATGAATATTAAATACAGGTACACAAGCGGCATTTACCCCTGCCAACAAATCTCCTGAAACCGTAGCGATTCCTTGCCCAACTATGACCGATTTCATTTTTTGAAATTCTTCCCAATTAGCAGGATGTACGTTCAAGCCCTGATTGTTCTTTTCTTGCCATTCTTGTTCTAACAATGGTTTGATCACATTTTCAGGCATGAATGCTGAATATGCACGACCAGTTGCCGAATTTAACAATGGCATAATCGAACCAACACGTGTAATCACGGATACTGGTTGATTCGGTTCTATCCACTGGACAATCAAAGGACCTTGCGATGTCCATTTACTAATCTGTAACCCGCAATCCAGTTGGCGATGCAAATCATAAATCATTGGCTGAGCAGCCTGGATTGCATCTGTTCTCTGGATAAAACTCAAACCTAAACGCCATGCCTGATCACCTAAGGCATACCGGCCATCATCTAGTTGTCTGGCATAATTCATACGTACCAAACTCACAACATAGCGATGAACTTTCGCAGGATGCATTGAAAGTTTTTCAGCCAGCTCTTTTAACATCATCGGTGAGCGCCCAGCAATTAAGGCATCTAAAACACATAAACCCACCTCTAAAGACTGTACGCCGCCCTGAGTTTTTTCTTCTATCATTAAACTTTTACTCTTCATTGAATGACTAGCATTCTACTCGAAGCAAAATCATTTCAAACCCGGTACTTCAGAAATAAATGACAGTTGCTAGTCAGCATCTATACTTTAATTTCTTCAATCAACTAAATTACGTTATTCATAATTTAGTTATGTATTGCGTAATTTATAAAACTGAGTATGATAGGATTAATTGCAAAAATCAAGACCCCAAATATATTTGTACAAAAAACCAACTAAGCTAATGATTTTTATTTAATTTGTTCATATAGCAAACATAAATGATTTGATTTATTGCTTAGCCCATATATGCGTTCAATAGCAGGATTGCTGAGTTGAAAGTGACAAGGAATATTTAAATGAAGAGTCAGTTAAAATCATTTATTGAAGTAGATAAAAATTCGGATTTTCCAATCCAAAACCTGCCCTATGGTGTCTTTAGCACATTACCAGAAAAGCGTCGTCGCATAGGAGTTGCTCTGGGTGAATGGGTAATAGACCTTGCTGTACTAGAGGAAAATGGCTTTTTAAAAATTCAGGATGGCGAAAGTTATTTTAATCAACCAACCTTAAACAAGTTCATAGAATCAGGAAAATCAAACTGGTCAAAAATACGGGCAGAACTGCAAGCCTTGCTTTCAAGCGAGACCACAACATTACGTGATAATCACGAATTACGTAGCAAAGTATTTTTAAAACAAACTGAAGTTATTTTACATTTGCCAGTCCACATTTCAGGCTATACAGACTTTTATTCATCTAAAGAACATGCAACCAATGTCGGCAGTATGTTTCGTGATCCCAAAAATGCGTTACTTGCCAACTGGTCAGAACTGCCAGTCGGTTATAATGGACGGGCGAGCTCAGTTGTCCTAAGTGGTACAGATATCGTCCGCCCATCAGGTCAAATCAAACTGCCAGAATCAGAAAGACCTGTCTTTTCAGCCTGCCGGAAACTCGACTTTGAGCTTGAGACTGGATTTATTGTCGGTAGATCAAATGCGCTCGGAGAGCCTGTTCCTATAGAAATTGCATGGGATCATATTTTTGGAATGGTTTTGTTTAATGACTGGTCAGCTCGTGATATTCAACAATGGGAATATGTTCCTTTAGGGCCATTCAATGCAAAAACTTTTGCTTCTTCGATTTCTCCCTGGATTGTAACCTTAGAAGCTTTAGAACCATTCAAAACCAGCTCACCTGTTCAACACCCCAAACCTCTAGCCTATCTACAGGAAGATCATCACAACAATAGTTATGACATACATTTATCTGTTGAAATTCAGGCGGAAGGTCAGCCCCAGACAGATATTATTTGTCAAACCAATTTTAGACATATGTACTGGTCCATGGCTCAGCAACTGACTCACCATACGATTTCAGGTTGTAACCTACAAGTTGGTGACCTTATGGGGTCTGGCACTATTTCTGGACCTACACCTGATTCATATGGTTCATTGCTAGAATTAACATGGAATACAACCAAACCGCTTACACTTTCAAATGGTCAACAACGAGGCTTTTTAGAAGATGGCGATACCCTGACCATAAAAGGTTATTGTGAAAAAGAAGGTTTACGTATCGGCTTTGGCGAAGTTTCAGGAAAAATTCTTCCTGCGATTCAGTTTGAATTTTCAGAATGATCATCAACTCCGGATTTAGAAATGAAACTTTATAGCTATTTTCGAAGTTCTGCCGCATACCGTGTCCGTATTGCACTTGAGCTAAAAGGGCTAAACGCCGAAATTATTCCTGTACATTTACTCAATAATGGTGGTGAACAGCATAGTGAAACGTACAAACAGATCAATCCGAGTGAACTTTTACCCGTCCTGATTGATGATCATTTTACACTTGCCCAATCTTTGAGTATTTTGGAATATCTGGAAGACAAATATCCGCACCCTCCGCTTCTTCCAGATACGATTGAAACACGTGCATTAACTCGTGCTTTCTGCTTAAACATTGCGTGTGATATTCATCCATTAAACAATTTGCGTGTCTTACAGTATTTAAAGAAGACGTTAAATGTTTCTGAGCAGGATAAAAATATCTGGTACAGACACTGGATCGAAGTCGGCTTTCAAAGTCTGGAACAACAACTTTCAGATTCTAATGGCAAATTTTGTTTTACAAATAAGCCTACTTTTGCAGATTGTTGCCTGATTCCACAAGTTTATAACGCTTTACGCTTTGATATCGATCTCGATCATTTTCCCAAAATACAGTCCATTTACCAACATTGCCTCACATTCGAAGCATTTCAAAAAGCTGCACCTGAAGCACAAATTGATGCAACCTCATTTAAATAAGGATATTTAAAAATGGCAATTCAAATCGAACAAATTCATCATGTTGCCTACCGCTGTAAAGATGCCAGAGAAACTGTCGAATGGTATCAAAAGAACCTCAACATGAATTTTATTCTCGCGTTTGCAGAGGATCATGTTCCATCAACAAAAGCATTTGATCCGTATATGCATTTATTTCTGGATGCTGGGAATGGTAATGTGCTGGCTTTTTTTGAACTACCAACTCAACCTGAGATGGGACGTGATGAAAACACCCCGAAATGGGTTCAGCACATCGCATTAAGAGTAAAAAATCGAGATGCTTTGCTTGAGGCAAAAGCACATTTGGAAAATAATGGAATCGACGTCTTAGGTGTGACAAATCATGGCATTTTCCATTCAATTTACTTTTTTGATCCAAATGGACATCGTCTGGAACTGACTTATGACGATCCCAAAGCTCAAGAAAAAATAGCGATGATTACCGAGGAAATGAAACGTGAAATGTTAGATGAATGGAGTAAAACCAAACGCGCACCACATCATACTCATTTTTTACATGCGGATGAACTGGATACTGTCAAAGCAGAGTAAATATTCAAATCCTGCACAGTCTCCCTCCTTTTCAAAGAAGCGAGATTGTGCAAAAAATTAGGTTTAAACTTTTATACTTTTCCCTGTTCTGGAAACATAAACTAAATAGCTTCAAATCAAAAAAAGATTATTGAGCTGTATAACCACCATCCATTACAACTGCCTGTCCAGTTATGCCCCCAGCCTTTTCACTTGCAAGGAAAATGGCATAATCTGCAATTTCTTCTACACTAAGTAAACGTTTTTGTGGCACCATAGCCAATATCACATCTTCTAAGGCACTGGTTTCACTTACATTTCGTGTCTTTGCCAAATCCGAAATTTGTCCACGAACTAATGGCGTATCTACATAACCTGGGCATAGTGCATTGACTGTAATCCCATCCCTTGCTGCTTCTAGTGCTGCAACTTTGGTTAAACCGATTACTCCATGTTTAGCACTGTTATATCCAGCCTTACCCGCAAAACCAATCAGACCATTAATGGATGCCATATTGATAATACGTCCATATTTTTGTGCTTTCATGATTGGAAAAGCATGTTTAATACCAACAAATGAACCAACCAGCATCACATTTAATAGTTTTTGAAATGTTTCTGTTGGGAAATCTTCAATTGCTGCAACATGCTGAAATCCTGCATTGTTGATCAGAATATCCAAACGACCAAATGTTTGGTGTGCCTGTTCGATAGCTGCTTGATATGCCTGTTCATTACTCACATCACACGGAGCAGCCAAAGCCTCGTGACCATCTGCTTTTAATGTAGCAACAGCCTCATCACATTTTTCAACATTCAAGTCAGAAATCACAACTTTTGCACCTTCATGTGCAAATTTTTTAGCAATTTCCAAACCTATGCCGCTTGCAGAACCTGTAATAAATGCAACCTTATCTTTTAATAATTGACTCATTTGATATTCCTTTTTTTGTTGACTTGCAATTGAAAATTAAACGATTCCAAACCAGCTAAATGCAGCGATTGCAACAAATACAGCAGCCGTTTTAATGACTGTAATCATAAAAATATCTTTGTATGACTGTTTATGTGTAAGACCTGTAACCGCAAGCAAGGTAATGACTGCACCATTATGCGGTAAAGTATCCATACCGCCTGATGCCATCGCAACAATACGATGCATCACCTCCGCAGGTATACCCAGCGCTGTGATTGCGGCATTATACTGATCAGCCATCGCACTTAGCGCAATGCTCATCCCGCCAGAAGCTGATCCTGTAACCCCAGCCAGAACTGTTGTCGTAACAGCGCCATTGACCAGAGGATTGGTAAAAGTATGCCCCAAAGCATGACTGATAATCGCAAAGCCAGGTAAAGCAGCAATAATCGCTCCAAAACCATATTCAGAAGCCGTGTTCATGACCGCCAGTAATGAACCACCAATACTGGCATTGACACCCTCTTTAAAGCTGCTATAAACACGCTTATAGTCGAACATGATGGCAGTAATAATTCCAACAATCAGGGCTAAACCAACAGCCCAGATTGCAGAAGTTTTCGCAATATCGACAGAATAATTTGCCAGACCAATTGCATTAAAATCAAAACCATCTGGATACCAGGTTTTGATGGCAGTTGATAAATATTTGTTCATCACCGCAACCAAAATCAGTGGGATAAATGCAACAAACTGACGTAGTACGGTTCCGTTATGTTTAGGATCAATATCGGTATCCAGCGCTTTCTTTTCAGCATCAGTTAAATGAATACCAGAATCATAACCCTCACCGTTTTTCGCTGCGACACGGCGACGCCATTCCAGATAGCTTAGACCTAAAATCAGGACAAAAATAGCACCAAGGATACCCAAAAAAGGTGCTGCATAAATATCTGTACCAAAAAACGTTGTTGGAATGACATTCTGGATTTGTGGTGTACCAGGAAGTGCATCCATGGTAAAAGAGAATGCACCTAGGGCAATCGTACCTGGAATCAGTTTTTTAGGGATATTCCCTTGCCTAAATAACTGATTTGCAAATGGATAAACAGCAAATACCACAACAAAAAGACTGACACCACTATACGTTAAAATCGCGCCTAGAAGCACCACTGTAAGCATTGCATTTTTTGAACCGATCAGATTCACAATCGTCTTGGCGATGGATTCTGCAATACCCGACATTTCGACAACTTTACCAAAGATTGCGCCGAGTAAAAAAACCAGAAAGTAGTCTTTGATAAAACCAACCATCTTCGGCATGAACACACCCGAATAAAATGGTAAAACGTTTGCAGGATTAATCAATAAAACTGCAAGTAAAGCACATATCGGAGCCATCAGAATAACTGAAAATCCCCGATAGGCTGTAAACATTAATAACCCAAGGGAAAGTAAAATTACACCTAATTCCCACATATTCTTTTGCTCCATCCTTAAAGATTATCTGCCGGGTTTAACCTAAATATTTTCTACAAATTGTTTTAGGTTTTCCCAACCATCATTTCATTTAATCCAAAAATGAATATCACCTTAAAACGACTACAAAACAATCATTTCAGGCTTTTCAAAGTCCCAGTTATGTCCTGTCTGAGACATTCATATCCAAATAATTGTCAGAACTATAATCCAAATATAAATTTTCATTATTTTAAAATTTTTATTGAATAATTTAAAAAATTGATCAATCAAGTTTTATTTGAATAAAGTGAATAAAATCAGTATTCAAAAAAATGCATATTTTGTATGAATAAGAAAAAAATATTATTTAAAGGCCGAATGGCTGCTCCAGTACACTCACTGCTTTAATATGAAATAACATGTACGCATATTCCGTATTTTGTTTATACTCTATAAGAAGATGGCATCTAATGTGATGAATCTTTTTTTCATGTAAATCAATTAACTGATTTCAAAATTTTCATTAGCATTGACATTGGATTTGTGAACAAATCCTGTTTTCTCAGGTTTAAATAATGACACTCAAACAGCTAAAAGCTTTTCTTGTTCTCGCTCGTACATTGAACTATGCCAATGCTGCAAACGAACTGTGCTTAAGCCAGTCTGCTTTAAGTTTAAGTATCAAAAGTCTAGAAGAAGAATTGGGTGGAAAATTATTTAAACGTAATACTCGCCGTGTTGAGATGACACTTGAAGGCGAATCACTCATTCCTTATGCAAAAAAGCTTTTAGCAAACTGGGAAGATATGGAAAAAGACGTTAAACAACGTTTTAAATTGAATAGAGGGACTTTAAACATTGCTTCCATGCCCTTTGCAACTCATGCGATCTTACCCGAAGTTATGCATCGTTTTTTAAAAGATCATCCCAATATCAATTTTTCCATTCATGATATTCCAAATGAAAAAATCATAGAAAATGTTCAGGAAGGAATTTTTGAATTAGGGCTATGTTTTGAGCCACCGCAAAATGATCAACTCACGTTCAAGCCATTATTTAATGAAGATTTTCTAGCACTTTTCCCTAAAGATCATGCTTTAGCAAATCAATCGCATGTAACATGGAAAGAATTGTGCACCTACCCCTTTATTACATTACAACACCCATCTATTATCAGACGAGTTGTTGAGCAAAACTGTGCCAGAAACAATCAAGTTCTTGACTTGAAAGTAGAGTGTCATCAGATCAGCTCTCTCTCTCATTTTGTTGCTTATGGCATGGGGGTAAGTGCAATTCCAAGGCATTTTCAAAATTTTATTGATAAAGAACATAATGTTTTAGTTGAAATAGACGATGAAAATATACACATTCCAGTCGGTATTGTTTATAAAAAAGATTTTTCAATTTCAAATATTTCCTCACAATTTATACAAACCTTATTAGACCATCCATTTACCTGAAAACACATTGAGCTAATGAGTAAGAAAAAATGGAAGCTATTTACATCATCTTATTTGTAGTTGATCTGATCATTTAAGATAATATTTTTGTATAACCACAAGGCCTCTATCATCCAGGAATTTTTTAGTTATTGTTAAACATAATTAATTTCAAATATTATTTATCCAAATCCACGATTTCCAGCAGATTAATGAGTTTTTCTTATTACACATTTGAAAGATTTAATTTCTAAAAAAAACCAAGTAATGCTAATAATAAAAACACTAATGGATATAGAGTTATAACGATGAATAAAGTTGTCGCTAGCGCACGTGAAGCTTTGGCTGATGTCGTTGCTAATAACCAGATTTTAGCCGTCGGCGGTTTTGGTTTATGTGGTATTCCTGAAGCGCTTATTGATGCTTTGAAAGAAACAGGAGTTACAGGCTTAACCTGTATTTCAAACAATGCCGGCATTGATGATTTCGGTTTAGGTAAGTTATTACAAACCAAGCAAATCAAGAAAATGATCGCCTCTTATGTCGGTGAAAATAAAGAATTCGAACGCCAATATTTAAATGGTGAACTTGAAGTTGAACTTACACCACAAGGTACATTAGCTGAAAAATTGCGTGCTGGTGGTGCAGGTATCCCTGCTTTTTTTACCCAGACAGGTGTCGGTACTCTGATTGCTGAAGGTAAGGAAGTCCGAGAATTTGATGGTAAAGAATATATTCTGGAAACTGCATTAATTGCTGATGTTGCCTTGGTAAAAGCCTATAAAGCAGATAAGGCAGGAAATCTAGTTTTCCGTAAAACAGCACGTAATTTTAATCCAGAATGTGCAATGGCTGGAAAATTTACTATCGTGGAAGTTGAAGAAATTGTTGAAATCGGTGAGTTAGATCCAGATTCGATTCATCTGCCCGGGATTTATGTTAATCGTGTGGTTTTAAATGCCCATCCGGAAAAACGTATTGAACAATTGACTTTAAAGGCGGAGGCGTAATCATGGCATGGACTCGTAATGAAATGGCTGAACGCGCTGCGCTTGAGCTTGAAGATGGTTTCTACGTTAATCTTGGTATCGGCTTACCAACACTGGTTGCAAACTATATTCCTGATCATATCAATGTCTGGCTCCAGTCTGAAAACGGCTTGCTCGGAATTGGGGAGTTTCCAACTCAAGATACAGTTGATGCTGACTTAATTAATGCTGGTAAACAAACTGTTACTGCACGTAAAGGTGCTGCTTTTTTCTCTAGCTCGGAATCCTTTGCCATGATTCGTGGCGGTAAGGTCAATATCGCCATCTTGGGTGCCATGGAAGTATCACAAACGGGTGATTTGGCAAACTGGATGATTCCAGGCAAAAAAGTCAAAGGCATGGGCGGTGCCATGGATCTGGTTGCTGGTGTACAGAAAGTTGTTGTACTGATGGAACACAATGCCAAAGACGGTAGCGCTAAAATAGTCCCACAATGTTCATTACCCCTTACAGGAAAAGGTGTTGTAAACCGTATTATTTCTGACTTAGGTGTAATGGATATTACTGAAAATGGTATTAAACTGATTGAACTTGCAAAAGATGTCAGTCTAGAACAAATCCAGGCTGCCACAGGTGTCGAGTTAGATACTTCTGATTTAGCTGTTTGATTTCTATAATTTCATAGACAATCTTTCAAAGCAGCTCAGGCTGCTTTGATTTTGTTAATTCATATAAAAAAACCTTTCGCTAATAAAGCGCGCGGAGAAATAAAGATGGAAAATATTGTAATTGTGGCTGCGAGCCGTACAGCAATGGGAAGTTTTCAAGGAAGTTTATCAAGCTTGACTGCTCCAGATCTGGGTTCAGTAGCAATTCAAAAAGCAGTAGAACAAGCGAATATTCCAGTCAATGATATTGATGAAGTCATCATGGGTTGTGTATTACCTGCTGGTGTGAAACAAGGACCAGCTCGTCAGGCAATGCGCAAAGCGGGGCTACCTGATCATGTTGGGGCAACTACAATTAATAAAGTCTGTGGTTCTGGTATGAAAGCGACCATGCAGGCTTCTGATGCGATTAAAGCCGGCAGTGTTCATATTGTGGTTGTTGGTGGTATGGAATCAATGAGTAATGCACCCTACTTACTCCCTAAAGCACGAACAGGCTATCGTATGGGGCATGGGCAAGTGATTGATCACATGTTCCTGGATGGATTAGAAGATGCATACACTGGTCGTGCCATGGGAACTTTTGCTCAGGATATGGCAGATAAAAAAGGCTATACCCGTGAACAAATGGATGAATTTGCTATCCGCTCACTCACCCGTGCCCAAAAAGCAATTTCAGAAGGTTATTTCAAAGATGAAATCGCTGCTGTGACTGTGACTAGCCGTAAAGGTGATGTCATCGTCGAACACGATGAAAACCCAGGCAATGCAAAAATTGATAAAATACCGACACTTCGTCCTGCTTTTGCTAAAGATGGGACTGTCACCGCAGCGAATTCAAGTTCAATCAGTGATGGAGCTTCAGCATTAATTGTAACCTCTGAAACAGAAGCAAATAAGCGTGGTTTAAAAGCACTTGCTGAAATCAAGGCATACGCAACCAATTCCCAGCTCCCAGAAGAATTTACTATCGCTCCAGTAGGTGCAATTGAAAAAGTACTGAATCAAACAGGCTGGAAAGCTGAAGATGTAGATTTATGGGAAATCAATGAAGCTTTTGCTATGGTCACCATGGCGGCAATTGATGCATTTAATCTAGACCCAGAAAAAGTCAATATCAATGGTGGAGCATGTGCCCTTGGTCACCCACTTGGCTCATCAGGTTCACGTATCATCGTTACCCTGATATATGCATTGAAACGTTTAGGCAAGACCAAAGGAATTGCTGCACTTTGTATCGGTGGTGGTGAAGCGACAGCTATTGCAATCGAACTACGACCATAAAACTATATGCAAAAAGTGATAAAAGTCTAAACTTTTATCACTTTTTTATTTTCTGAGAAAAGTATGTCAAAACAAGATTATGAAAATGGTTTAAAAGTCCGTACTGAAGTGATGGGTGAAAGCTTTGTTAAACGTGCACAGGATAACACTGTTCCATTTACACAACCTCTTCAGGACTGGATTAATGAACATGCATGGGGATCAACTTGGCAACGTGAAGGTGTTTTACCACGAAAATATCGCTCATTGATCACCATCGCTTTTTTAACCGCTCAAAAAAGCCCGACAGAGCTTAAAGGTCACGTTCGCGGGGCACTGAATAATGGTGCCACTGTTGAAGAAATCCAAGAAGTTCTATTACATAGCCTTCCTTATTGTGGCGCACCAGCAACTCAGGAAGCCTTTCGTGCTGCACTTGAAGTCATCAATGAGTATCAAAAGACTGAATAGACGGAAAGAGAAGTTTAACGGGTTTTTAGACTTCTCTCCCTACAAGAGATTAAAGCTACAAGAACCCTAGAAACTTTCAAAAGCTATTCAACAATAAAACACATGTAATTCATTTATATACTTATTAATTTTAAAACTTCAAATATTCCACTACCGTTACTATAGAGTGTCCAAGTACCAATTGTTCCTCAATAATTTTATACAATTCTGATTGAAAGAGTGAATTAGCAATTGGGCTTCTTCTTTTGCCGTAAAATCTGACTCAGGTATTTTCCCACTTTGATGATAAAACTTTATTTAGTTTATTAACTATCCATATCCGAAAAAGCTTTTTCAACATCCATTGTTAAATTATGGTTGTATTCCCCTTATCTTTTGAACTATTTAATAAAATTAAAAAATCAAGATATTCAATAAATTGACTTTTATATTTAAATGATAATTGTTATTATTTGCATTACTTTTATTAAAACTTTCCTGCGGTTTAAGCTTCATATGAATAGCCAAGCAGACCTTGATCAGCTAGAAGGAATCAATCCCTCTATTCGTCCTGCAAAAAAGACTCAGCAAAAATCTCTCATACCTTATCGTTTGATGATTTTCTATCGCTTTATTTTAGCTACTTTCGGTGGGTATTTACTCGCTGCACTATCAGCAGTTGTGATTGCAAAGGTTTTTTCCGACTATAGAGCCAGTGCAGTCATGTCTGCGACGCTTTTCGCTTTTGCAATCCATACAGCAGCATTTATATGGGTATTCATGGTCAATAAGACACTCAAAGCCACTCTGGGCATCATGTTGCCTATCCTGTTCCTTTTTATAATCAATCTAGTATCAGGAACATAAAATGCGAGTAGATGCAAAAATCGAAGGACCTCGCCAATCCATGTCATGGTTACATACATGGGCTAGTCTCATTTTGGGTTGGTTACTTTATGCGATCTTTTTAACAGGAACCTTGAGTTTCTTTCAAAACGAAATTAGTGTTTGGATGAAGCCAGAAACCCATCAATCTGTCCCTCCCATATCACAAGTTGAACAGGCTCAGGTTGCATTAAACTATCTACAGCAACATTCAGGAAATGCAGGTAGCTGGGCAATTTCCCTGCCTAACTCAAGGCAAACAACAACTGAGCTGAGCATACGTAAACAGGGTGAAGACCCTCGGGCACGTCGAGGTGGTGAACGTGTTACCCTAGATAGTGCCACAGGTGAAGTCATACAGGCACGAGAAACCCGTGGCGGCGGATTTCTCTACCGCTTCCATTTCGAGTTATATGGTCTAGATCGTATATGGGCTCGCTGGATTGTAGGTTTTGCAACATTACTGATGATGGTTGCCATTATTAGCGGTATTATTACTCACAAAAAGATTTTTAGTGACTTTTTCACTTTCCGTTCAGGTAAAGGTCAGCGTTCGTGGCTAGATGCTCATAATGCTACCGCAGTTTTTGCCCTTCCCTTTCATATCATGATTACTTTCAGTGGCTTATTGTTACTGATGTTTATTTTAATGCCTTGGGGGATAAATCAAGTCTATGAAAGTCGTCAAGCATTTTTACAGGATCAGCGCGGCGCTTCAACTCAAACCCGTGACAATAAAATACATGATGGTCAGAAACATGCTGAAAAACGTCAGGGGCGTAATCGATCAGAAATTAAACCTGCTGCATTGGCAAATATTCAACCAATTATTACCTATACACAGGCACAGTGGAAAACCAATCAAATTGCATCAATCAATATTATTGCTCCAAATACAAATAAGGCAACTATTGAGATCAGAGCTGCTCATCCTGAAAGTTTAATTAGCCGCAATATTTATCCATCTTTAAAATTTGATGGGACAACAGGTAAGCTACTTGCCCAGCAGGAAGAAGCACCCAAAACCACAATTCCAATGGGTATTTATAATGTTGTAACCGTATTACATGAAGCAAGAGGTTTAGATACTGCACTTCGTTGGTTACTATTTTTATCTGGTGTCATTGGAACATTAATGGTCGCTACCGGTTTAATTCTCTGGTGTGTCAAACGTGCTCCCCAGCAACAAAAACAAGGTCATAAGTCTTTTGGTTATCGGCTTGTAGAAATCACCAATATTGCAGCCATTATTGGATTACCTATTGCTACAGCAGCTTATTTTTATGCTAATCGCTTTATTCCAGCAGATTTTGTGATGCGGTTAAATTGGGAAATACGTATATTTTTTATTGTCTGGTTATTTACATTTATTTATGCAGTGATACGTCCAAATAAAAAAGCTTGGCTGGAATTATTAGCGATCGCTACGATAGCTTATACCTTGTTACCATTCCTGAACTTTTTTACAGGTGGAAATGCATTATGGAGCAGTATATCAAATGCTCAGTGGATGATTGCCAGTTTTGATTTGATGGTTTGGATTTTAGCACTCATCTTCTTGTTTATTTTTTACAAAGTTAAAAAACATAAAGGATTGATGAACAAAAAAACCAAGATATCTCAAACGGTTACTTCTGCACAGGAGTCACAAGTATGATCTGGTTTTTATTTATCTGGTCAATCAGTACTTTAGGTTTTTTTTGTTTAGCCAGCTCTATGTCCAAACACCAAAAACAAATTTTTGGCGATACCTTAGAACTAGGGAAAACTTCTATCGCTAAAATTTCAGGTTGGATTTTGCTGATTGCCGCTTTGATTTTATGTATTTACCATGACAACATCAGTATAGCGATAAGTTACTGGCTTGGCTCTTTGACCTTTGCTGCATTATTTGTTGTATGGTGCTTAAGTTATTTTGCAGGAAAAATTAAAAAAATTGCTGTAGCGTGTACCATCTTGGCACTATTGAGTGCTGCTATATTAATTATTTAAATCAATGCCAATTTCTTAAAGCCAATCACCAGATTGGCTTTTTTTATGTAAAACATTTAGGCTATATATATCCTCTTGTAAATATTATGTTATGACAGATCTTGAAATCCCAACAGAATTATTCAATCGTGCATCTGCTGGTCAAGCCGATGCACAATTTGCTTTAGCAGAACTTTATATGCAAAGTGAAAATGATGATCATATTGAATTGGCTGAGGAGTGGGCATTAAAAGCAGCACAATTAGGGTATGTCGATGCAATGTACTGGCTCGGAGAGGGTTATGCCGTTTATGCGAAAGATATCTGTGAAGAAGATCCTGAAGAATCTAAAACTTACTTTGAATATGCTTATCACTGGCTAAAGCAAGCCTCTGAGCTTAAATACCCTGCTGCATATTTAGAACTTGCCAGCTTTTATCGTAATGGTCATGTTGTTGAAAAAGACATTGTTAAGTCTATCGGGTTACTCGAACAAGCAGCCAAACTTGGGGAAGTTCAAGCCATGCGTGATTTGGCTTGTATTTATGAATATGGTTTAGGCGTAGAAATTGATGAAAAAAAGGCTGAACTCTGGTCTGTGAAAGCGCAAAACTTTAGCTAAATTGGACTTTATTATATAAAGTCGTCACATAACCAGATTATCTACAGAACAAGTTAAACAAAATTTAATTTTAAAAACATATAAT
>NZ_OOGT01000191.1 GCF_900323515.1 Acinetobacter stercoris
GAGTTAATCAATGAGAAGTAATTTAAAAAGAATTGCACTATTCGGCGGAGTTATACTACTAAGTATTGCTACACTTACTTATGCAGACTCGAATTCTGTCAAAACAGTACAACATGTCGACTTAAATAAATACTTGGGTACATGGTATGAAATTGCCCGAAAACCATTATATTTTCAAAAAAAATGTGATTATAACGTTACTGCGACATATTCATTAAATGACAATGGTAACGTTAAGGTCGATAATCGATGTTTTGATAAAAGTGGAAATCTTCAACAATCTATAGGTGAAGCTTTTGTTAAAAATGCACCATCGAACTCTAAGCTCAAAGTCAGTTTTCTGCCAAGTGTAATACGTTGGTTACCCGTAGGACGTGGTGATTACTGGATTTTAAAGCTGGATGACAATTATGAAACAGCTTTAGTAGGCAGTCCAAATAAAAAGTATTTATGGCTATTAAGCAGAACACAAACACCGGACAAAGAATTAGTAGAAGAATATCTAAATTATGCCAAAGAGCTTGGATACAATTTGAACGATCTGATCTACACTAAACAAAAATGATATATGAAACCCTCCTTTCTCGTCCGGAGGGTGCTTCATTTTAAATGGTCTTAGCAAACTTGAAATAACCATTTGAATTGTTTCGTATATTATGAAACCAGAAACATTATTTTTTAAAGCGACATATTAAAAACAATGGTACGCCCAGCGGGACTCGAACCCACTCCACAGGCTTCGGAAACCTGTACTCTATCCAGTTAAGCTATGGGCGCTTTATTTTATGGATGGCACATCATAACAAAAAATTTCATAAGGTAAAGCACATATAAAAGCCAGAATGATTTTACTGCTTATACTTTAAGCAATGTCCTGGTTCTAGAACGCATAATTTCATGTTCATACTTGGTTTATTTCCCAAGATCACTCACAATATGTCCAAGACCAACCAAGTGAGAATTTCATGACTGATGCATTGACGCTAAGAGACTTGTCCAAGACTTATCGAAATGGATTTCAGGCACTCAAAGGAATCAATCTCTCAGTTCCAGAAGGCGAATTTTACGCTCTTTTAGGTCCTAATGGTGCAGGGAAATCAACAACGATCGGGATTATTAGTTCTCTTACACGAAAAACATCAGGTACCGTTGAAATCTTCGGACATAATCTGGATACCCATCCTTCCCATGCCAAACAATGCTTAGGTGTTGTACCACAAGAGTTTAACTTTGGTCATTTTGAAAAAACTTTTGATATTTTGGTCACTCAGGCAGGTTATTACGGCATTCCGCGAAAGCTGGCTGAGCAACGTGCTGAACAATATCTGGAAAAACTTGGATTATGGGATAAACGAAACGTTCAAGCTCGCATGCTGTCTGGCGGTATGAAGCGTCGGCTAATGATAGCCCGTGCCATGATGCATGAACCTAAGCTCCTGATTCTAGATGAACCTACGGCTGGTGTTGATATTGAACTCCGTCGTTCTATGTGGGACTTTCTAACCGAAATGAATGAGAAAGGCACATCTATTATTCTCACTACACATTATTTAGAAGAAGCTGAAATGTTATGCCGCCGTATTGCTATTATTGACCGCGGTGTGATTAAAGAAGATACATCAATGAAAACCTTCCTGGGACAACTGAATGAAGAGTCATTCATTTTTGATCTGGCTGAGCCTGTAGAACCTATTGATATCAATATTATTGGCGTAAAATTTAATCTTATTGATCCTATGACCTTAGAAGTCACAATGGATAAAGAACACACATTAAATGATCTTTTCCAATTGCTAGAATCACAAAATATTCAAGTACGTAGCATGCGTAATAAAAGTAACCGTTTAGAAGAGCTCTTTGTCAAAATGGTTGAAAAAAATCTTGAAGGAGCAGCGCAATGAATTTTACACAACTTAGAGTTGCGCTTTTCACCTTGGTTCATAAAGAAATCCGTCGCTTCATGCGAATCTGGCCCCAAACGTTACTACCGCCTGCCATTACCATGAGTTTATATTTTGTTATCTTTGGCAATCTCGTCGGTTCTCGCATTGGGCAGATGGGTGGTTTTACTTATATGCAGTTTATTGTTCCTGGCTTGATCATGATGGCAATTATTACCAATAGCTATGCCAATGTATCTTCAAGCTTCTTTAGTGCCAAATTTCAAAAAAGCATTGAAGAACTGATTATGAGTCCTATCCCTTTACATCTAGTGTTATGGGGATATGTCATCGGGGGCGTATGTCGCGGTGTTTTAGTTGGCATCATTGTCACTGCGATGAGTATGTTTTTTACAGAATTAGCTATCCATAATTTTTTTATAACTATATATACAGTGATTATTACATCATTATTATTTTCTCTGGGTGGTTTTATTAATGCCGTCTATGCAAAATCTTTTGATGATATTTCAATTATCCCGACATTTGTTCTCACACCCCTGACTTATTTAGGAGGTGTATTCTACGCCATTAGTGCCCTTAGCCCTTTCTGGCAAAACTTATCTTTAATCAACCCGATTGTGTATATGGTCAATGCATTTCGTTACGGTATCCTCGGTCATAGCGATGTCAATGTATCTCTTTCTTTAATCATCGTGACACTTTGCTGTGGTGTACTTTATGCTATTGCATACTATTTACTCTCTCGTGGTTCAGGAATGCGTGAATAATGGCTGTTGAACATTCTTTATTAGGCAAAGACACAAATTACCCAACAGAATATCAACCAGATATTCTATTTCCTATTTCACGTAGTGAAGCACGTGAAAAGTATGCACATGTTGATGGCATCTATAACGGTAAAGACTGGTGGCATATTTTTGAAATATCCTGGTTAAATGCTTATGGTGTACCACAGGTAGCAATTGGCCGAATGACCTTGCCAGCCTCCTCTCCCAAACTTATCGAATCAAAATCACTGAAGCTGTATTTTAATAGCCTTAATTTTACCAAATTCGAAAATACACAAAAATTTATTCAAACTGTAGAACAAGATTTATCAAAAGCAGCACAGGCAAATGTTAATTTAAGCCTATATCAAGTTGATAATCTTGCGATAAACCAACCTCAAGGGATGTGTATTGATGATTTAGAACCTACCCGTTTGGAAAATCATCCTAATGCAAATCTACTCGAATTGGATAAAAATAATGATGAAGATGTTGACGTCCAGCTATATTCACATCTACTCAGAAGCAATTGTCCTGTAACAGGACAACCCGACTGGGGAACAGTATTCATTCGTTATCAAGGTAAAAAGCCTTGTTATCGCAGCATATTGGCTTATATTATTTCTTATCGTCAACATAATGGTTTTCATGAACAATGCGTCGAGCAGATGTTTGCTGATATTTGGCAAAACCTGAAACCAGAAAAACTGATGGTATATGCAACCTATACACGACGTGGTGGTCTAGATATTAATCCCTGTCGTGTGTCGGATGAATCATGGATGCCTGAGCCTATTCGCTTAGCCCGGCAATAAACAAGGAAAATAGAGGTCTATACAATGCCTTTTTTTGGTTTTGTGCCATCTGATGCGTTATTAAAAAACATTCAGACTGGTATTGAGAAAAAAAATTCTAATGAACCACTTTACCCACTGCGTGATCAGACAGCGTTATTGATCAATGATGAAATTATTGATGCAATTCTGACTGAGCTCGTTCACCGCTTTCCTGCTAGCGATAAGCGTGATACAGCAGAAAAACTTGCGGGTTATATCAAATCAACTGTCGCCGTTTTACTCAAACAGCTTTTGAGTAAAGCAACAAATGATGTGGTAAGAAATTCAATTGAATTTTCAGCAAAAAGCTTATTTCAGGATCCAACTGGACAATATCGAGTAGGAACACCGCTTGATGCAACTCTTGTTATTAATCTAAAAAATAGTTTCGCTGAAATCAAAGCAGGAAATAAAGTTGATTCATCTGTTCTCAGTGAACAGTACAAACAGTTTGCTGATGCAACGATTCGTCATTTCATGATTGATTTCAATAAAACACTTGATCTCGGTATGATTAAACGTAAAGCAGCTGATCTTGGTGCAGCTGCCGTAACCAAAGCAGTTCATATAGCGATTGATAAACTCATACCTCATTTTACCAAAGATGAACTTCTCGCTGCCGCTGAATATCATGACACTCTATTCTTTCATTAATTCATGAAGATTTAATGAAGAACAAAATGCCCTATCTTGGGCATTTTTCTTTTTTGCAAATACCTCTTTTTTGCCTTTCTATACTTATATAAAGTTAACGTTATTTTTCATACTATTCATTCAATTTTTCCTTAAAAAATATTCTGCATGTCTTGATAATATTCAAACATATAATTGTTCAAATAATATTCCATCTTTTTATTTCGAAATATGGATATTGATTGTCTTCACGCCTGATTGTGATAGCATTCGCAAAGCATTTCCAAAAGCACTCAAGAACATCATGGCACCAAGTTCACAATATAAATTTTTACGTCAGGCTCCTCGTGATGGTTTAAGCACAGCAATGCAACCCTCAAGATGGCAAAGATTACATATTGACCCATGGTTGACCCTGTTTTTAATCTTGAATGCCATGTTAGGACTGACAGTTTTATATAGTGCCTCCGCTCAAGATGTTGGTTTAGTCACCAAACAAGCCATGAGTTTTGGTATCGGCTTTGTTGTTATGTTTACACTTGCACAGATCCCACCAAAAGTCTATCAGGCCTTTTCCCCTTATTTCTATGCCTTTGGTGTTTTATGCTTACTGGCTGTCATGGCAGTAGGTGAAATACGTATGGGAGCTAAAAGATGGATTGGTATTCCTGGCTTTGGTAGTGTTCAACCTAGTGAATTTATGAAAATCGGTATGCCGATGATGATTGCATGGTTCTTATCACGAAATCCCCTCCCACCAAGTTTTAAAAATATTATTATTTCTTTAATTTTAATTTTTGTTCCATTTATTTTGATTGCCGAACAACCCGATTTAGGAACATCTTTACTTATTTTAGCCAGTGGGATCTTTGTATTATTTCTGAGTGGCTTATCTTGGAAAATGATTGTTGCAGCAATTGCTGCAGCGGGCATTATTATTCCAATCGCCTGGGAGTTTTTACTTCATGACTACCAACGCCAACGTGTTCTAACCTTACTTGATCCGGAAGCAGATGCGCTAGGTACAGGTTGGAACATTATCCAGTCCAAAACTGCGATCGGCTCTGGAGGTTTTTCCGGGAAAGGCTTTTTAGAGGGTACACAATCACATTTACATTTCTTACCTGAAGGTCATACAGATTTTATTATTGCGGCATTTTCTGAAGAGTTTGGCCTGATTGGTGTTACATTACTGATTTGCATCTATTTTGCTATTATTTTCAGAACTTTCCAGATAGGACTACAGAGTTTTCATAACTATGGCCGTCTCGTGGCAGGTGCACTTGCTTTGTCGTTTTTTGTATATGTATTTGTAAACGCAGGCATGGTCAGTGGTATTTTACCTGTAGTAGGTGTGCCTCTACCTTTTATGAGTTATGGTGGTACCGCAATTATTACACTTATGGCCACTTTTGGTTTGGTGATGTCTATCCATACACATCGTTAGAAAGGAAATTTATAATTTATGTTTAAAATTTCAGTTTTATATAAACTTAGAAATATTAGTTTTGCAATAGCAGCCCTTTCTGTGACCAGTTTTAGTCAAGCTAACGACTTTAGCAATGATCCAAACTATAACAACTTTAAAATGAAAACCATGCAAACTTATGGCTTAAGCAGTGAACAAATTGACTTAGCCATGAACGATGCAAAAAATCTGCCCAATATTATCAGCATTATGAATCGCCCTGGGGAAAGTAAACCGTGGTATGAATATAAAACCCATTTCATGTCACAAGGTACGATCAATCGTGGTATTCAATTTAAAAATCAATATGCAGACATCCTAAACCGTGCTGAACAGCAATATGGTGTATCCCAAATCGCAATTTTAGGTATCTTGGGGGTAGAAACTGGTTATGGCGCTAACAAAGGTAACTTTATTACGCGCAATGCACTTGCAACCCTGGCATTTGGTTATCCACGACGTGCTGATTATTTCCAAAATGAACTGGGTGCATTAATCGCGTGGACATATAAAGAAGGCTATCCAACAAATAGTATCGTTGGTTCCTATGCAGGTGCTATTGGCTATCCACAATTCATGCCAAGTAATATCGAAAAATTTGGTGTTGATTATGATGGAAATGGGCATATCGATTTAAGAAATTCTGCAGCAGATGCAATTGGCTCGATAGCAAACTATTTATCTAAATATGGCTGGCAAAAAAACCAACCTGTCATGTTCCCTGCCCGTTACACTGGAAACAATCCAGACAGTGTAATTGCAAAGGATTTAACCCAGCCAACACCTTACGGTGTAATTAAGGAAATGGGCATTACTCCACTAAATCCTCTAGTCAAAATTGATGATCTTGACCTTGTTAATGTGATCCAATTACAAGAAAATTATGGTCCAGTTTATTATATAACTTTCCCGAATTTTCAAGTGATCACTACATACAATAAAAGCCGTATGTATGCTACTGCTGTATGGCAGTTAGGTAGTGAGATTGCTAGCCAATAAGGCTGCAATCTCTCACTAAAAACAAATGTCAACAATTATTTTTGCCAAAAAGCTCACAAAACACACATTTTACATTTATTGTTACAATATTGAATATTTTTTAACCACAAAACCAGCTAATTCAATCCTTTTTGTAATTTTTTTTCACTAAATACTAGACACCCGTAACACTGCATGAATATTATCCCACTCGTTAAATGTAGTTGCAAAAGTGAATTTAAAGACCTTTGTAGATACATCAGAGCTTAATTTTTAATAAGTTAAGTGAGATTTGAAGAGGTCAATAGGAGTTAAACGATGCATTCTTCACTTAAATATATTATTGCCCTGAGTATGGGTTTGAGTGTAGTTCAAGCCAAAGCCGAATTAGTTCAGTCTTCTTATCTGAACAATGATGTAGATAATTCTAATCTTGCTGCACGTGTGCTTAGTAAAGATTCATCAAATTTCAATTCACACTTTTCTAATTTGAATAGTTTGACAATCACAGAACGTTCTGGCGATAAAATCCGTCGTCAAACAATTGCTGCAAAAATAGCTGTTCCAGAAGATGAACCTTCTGTGATTGACAAATTAAATGCTGTTGCTTCAAACACAGTACGCAAATTTAGTCAGACTGGTATTGCATCTTGGTATGGTCGTCAGTTTCACGGTAGAAAAACTGCCAGCGGTGAAACATTTGATATGAATGAACTCACAGCAGCTCACCGTAACCTGCCTCTGAATTGCTATATTCGTGTAACCAATAAAGACAATGGGAAAAGCGTAGTAGTCAAGGTAAATGACCGTGGACCTTTCCATGGTAACCGTGTACTTGATTTATCATACGGTGCTGCAAAACGTTTAGGTATTACCAATGCAGGCACTGCTCGCGTAAATATTGAACGTGTAGATGGTCCTAACTCCTAAAACACAATAAAACTGCATTTAACATAAGCCACACCAGTGGCTTTTTTATTTGCAGGTTATCAAATTAAAAAAATAAATTTTTAAAAAGCATCCTATTCACAATAAGATAAATATAAATCCCAACTTATTCTTTTAAGCCCACATATTAAACCCGCCAGTCAGTTTCATTTTTGACCAGACTTTACTTCTCGTATATATTTTTAGGAAACAAAATGATTAATCAATGATTGGCATAAGGAATGCTAAAATGAAGACAATTACCG
>NZ_OOGT01000070.1 GCF_900323515.1 Acinetobacter stercoris
ATCTTAACACAAGTCATTGTTTTTATTGTTATTAATTTTATTATGTTAGTGCAAATAACTTTTGTTAATTTTATAATTTTTAATTATTTTTAAAATAATTTTAAGTTTGGATATTATAAAAATAATGAAAAATATACAAATGTTTTTTATTTTGAGTTGTGTAAATCGTTGGAAAGTTTGCTCGCTTATTATACTAAAATTTATTTTAAAAAAATATTGATTAGTTTTTCTAATGAAATGTTGTATTTTTATATAGATGTTTTTAGTATAAAAAAGCCTTCTTTAATTGAAGGCTTTTTATGACAATGAAGAGAATCAAGGTGTAGTCTGATTGGTTTTATATAAACCTAAATCAAGTAAGTGTAATCTGAGAATCCTGCGTAATTCCAAAACAGCTTCGGGTGTTTCCTGGATTGAATGACCACCATGAATGATTTTCTCAGATAAAGCTCCATCAAGATGGGCACTACGATATGGAACGATACCATCAGACATCACATCAGGGTCTGTGCTGTCAGTTTTATTTCCCATAATCGAGTGGAAAATGACTCCTTTATATGGCTCAATATTCTCAGTTAACTGGGTAAATTTAGAGTTATGGCTGAGGTCACTTGGTCCATTTTGAATTAGGTCATGTCCAATTTGGTTGATAAAGTGCTTAACATTAATATCTTTATCTTCAACAGAATCACCAATCGCACCAAGAAATGCGCCAGGAAGCTTGATAATTTTTCGTGCAAGACGAGTGAACCAAAGATCAGCATAATCTGTTCCGCGATGAGGTGCTGAGATAAAGATTGCACGGGAAAAATTCGGAACCGGTTTAATCACAAGGCGTTGTTCAAATGCACTGTTCGATTTGAGTTTGTCAATTTTTCGGGCATTTAATAATTTCATTGCTGGAGTTACCAGATCGGCATCACTTACCAATAATCTGGCAATAATTCCTCCCATACTATGCCCAATGAGAACAGAGTCTTTGGCAGCAGTAGATTGATTGCCAATCATTGCAAAAGTTTGTTGAATGATTGCATAGATTTGATAGCGACTTTCCAGAATTGGCATGTTGGTTGAATAAAAGACCTGCCAGACTTGATAATGCTCTCTTAAAACAGGATCTCCCATCATATCATTGGTCAGACGAATCCATGCTTCTGGACTACTTGCAAGCCCATGTACCAATACGATCACTTTTTTATTAGGGTTATATGGTTCAAGCATATACAAATGAGGCATGGTTAAGCGCTGATCACGATCAATTAAGCTTAAAAGTGCCGCAATACCCAAATTATTTTGCGCAAGCCAGAGACCATATGGGGCAGAAAAGTTTGCTGCTAAAGGATATGATTTGTTAGCAAGAGTAATGTTGTCATAACGGTAAGGGTCAAAAATTTTTAGTTTAAAGTCATGCCCATGTAAAATCTGCTCAATACTGTCGGACTGTTGCGGTTCTGCCGCAATAGTTACAGATAGGTAGCGTGCTGGGTGGATGTTAGGATTGATTCCTGTTTTATAATGATGATTGAGCGGATCAATAATATATTTATTTTCTGCTTCGTCTTTTTGTTTGGGAAGTACTGCAACAAATTCGGATCCGAAACCATCACGTCTGTTGATCGATCGAAGTCCTGAAAAGTTCAGATTGTAGCTAGACATCAAACTTTCAAGTTCGATACCTTCGAGTTGAGGATAATGGGTTAAGTCAATTTTATAGTTACTTTGACCAATTCTGATGTTACTTTTCATTTTTTTATCAGGGTATCTGACACTGTAAGTTGATACCATTTTTGCCAGTGCCTGATTGTAAAAGTCCCTGATTTGAACCTGTCGATTGTCGAAAATACGGTCTTGAGGTTTCCGTTTGGTGGTAAATAAATAAGCATAACTATAACGAATACTTTTATCGAGCATTGACATCTGTTCATCTAAGCATTTGTTATAACTTTGCGCTTTAATTTGTCTTTTGTCTTCCGATTCAAATTTGGATAGTCGGCTAATAGCGCAGCTTGAAGATTTACCCAGTGCAGTCGCTTTTGCCAGATATAGTTCACTGGCAGTTGAATAAAGCTGTTCATCCTGAATCTGGGTGATTTTGGTGAGTTCTTTTATACAGCTGTCTGGCTGATTTGAGCATATTTCTGCCTGACTGCCTGTCATTGAAAGGACATTCAGACTGGCTTCACTGAGTTTGTCACGTGTAAGAATATTGGCACGTTCATTGGTAATGGTGACATCAATTGCTTGTTGTTTAACACTAACGACTTGACAGCCGCTAAGAAAAACGCTGGCAAATGCCATTACGGTGAGTATTTTACTGGTTTTTATACACTGCATATCTGCCATCAAATATGAATTGAAATTTTAAAAGATCATACGATATTTGTTGGTTATTTCAATGAGATTTCATAAAAATAGACTGTACGAGACAGTCTATTTTTTTATAAAAAGTGAGATTTTGATCTCAGATTTCGTTGGAGGTTTTATTACTTTTTAGATTGCGCTGGATTTTTCAGAATTTGCCAGACATTGTAACGCCCCTGAGTCTGAATTTCATCAATCAGACGGTCTGCGACTTGGGCTTCTTCTGGATATTTAACTTTGTAGTTTTTCAAAGTCTGAATCGCAGCTTTTTTCTGTTCCATACCCAAGTAGTTATTTACAGATGATAGATATGCTTCCTGAACATTTAACTTCATTGCTTTATCTAGATATGGCAATGCTTCTTTTTGACCACCACCCTCAGATAAAGAGAAACCAAACCATAAATTTGCTTCTGGATCATCTTGGTTGATTTTTAAAATACGTTGCGCATATTTTAATGATTTAGTCGTATAAGACGAACCTAAATCAAGGTTACGGCCAAGGATACTCGCTTTAAATGCACGAATAAGGATATCAAATGAGGCATTGTTAGCTTCAGCCAATTTATCGAGTTCAGTAGAAACCTGTTTGAGTTTACTCTCATAACCACGTCGTTCCTGACGGTCAGTAAACTGTGGCGGGTAATGGCGTGCTTTGCCTTCTACCAGTTGTAAGAAGTCATCGATAGCTGTGATATCAATTTCATCTTTACCCGCCAGTACAGCATATTTCATTGCACGCTGATTGCTATTTACAGTTGGAACAATAAGTTTATTGGTATCTAGCGTTAGTTGTTTTGCCGGATTATTCGGGTCGGTCACAACCATTTTGGTAAGTGGGGCAGCAGCAGCCTTTTTCAATTCGATTTCGAATGGCGGTGGAGCATCATAACTAAATGGATTTAAAGCATAAAACGGAGCAGAAACATCTGGTTCGGTATATACAATAGGGTCTGTAGATTTATTTTGCTTTAATGGTTGAGTACTACATGCGGTCAAAAAAGAAGCCGCAATCAATGCATATGCCAAAGGCTTAATCGTCATATGAAGATTCATCCGTTGTTAATTAAATTAAACTGTTTTGAAATAAAGAAGCTTATCGGTCAGTCTAAAAAAAGAAAAACGAACATGCAACTTGAAAAACATGGAATTATTAAAATTAATACATTAGAAGCTGTTGACATTGCAAAGTATTTACATCTGTCACTAAGTTTGAGATGCTCATAAGGCATTGCTTGCTCATTTTAGTCGAAACAATGCCTATTTTTTTAAGACAGGAGGGAGAGGAACAAAATCTCAATTCCTCTCCATTTTTCTGAACATTTAGCGGAGCTAAGAGATACTATGCTTTTGATTGCTGGCTTTGAGCTTCACATTCTCTTCGAACTTCTTCAATAATTTTAAGTTCTTCCTCACTATAAGGTTCAGCATCTTGCTGTTTATTATAGGTTGGATCAAGTAATGAAAGCTGATGGCATAGATCATTAATCCGTTTTTCATTGTGCTGGATTCGGTCAAGTAATACACGCATTCCTTCAAGCATTGGATCAGATTGATCTTGGGTTGCTGCATAGGGCTGAAAACCAATACTTTCAGCATAGCTGCGGCGTCGTTGTTCATGCTCGTTTTCAGTTGATTTATCTTTATTTTTGAAGATGAAGCGAGCAGGGTTCCCGACAGCAGTGACTCCCTCAGGAACTTCTTTAGTGACTACCGCATTTGAACCTACTTTGGCATTTTTACCAACAATAAATGGTCCTAAAATTTTTGCACCAGCTCCAACAACCACACCGTCTTCAAGAGTCGGGTGACGTTTCCCTTTATTCCATGTTGTACCACCGAGTGTCACACCATGATAGAGTGTGACATCATCACCAATTTCTGCAGTTTCCCCGATGACTACCCCCATACCGTGATCGATAAAAAAACGTTTCCCGATTTTTGCACCAGGGTGTATTTCGATACCTGTAGCAAAACGGCTAAAAGAGGAAAGAATACGCGCTGAAGTTTTACAGTCTTTTTTCCACAACTCATGTGCCATACGATGCATGATCAAGGCATGTATGCCTGGATATGTCGTTAAAACTTCAAATGTATTACGTGCGGCAGGATCACGCGCGAATACAGCCTGTACATCTTCTTTGAGCTGTTTAAGCATTAGTTCCGATCCTCATTTTCTGACTTTTTCCATGTACCATTATTTAATGCTTGTACGCGACTGAATATGCCACGAAGTAAATGATATTCCATACGATCTAATTGTATACGTCCAAATAAACGACGCAAGCGTAAAGGAAGTAATCTTGGATTTTTTGGATCTAAAAATTCGATTTCTGAGAGCATCTTCTCAATATGAGGGTAAAATTGTTCCATTTGTTCATGGGTAACCAGTGGCTCATCCCAGTGCATATCATCTTGTTCTGTGACATGCATCACCGCTTGGTGATCGGTTTCTTTATCCACATATTCTAAAGTTGCCATGCGCATTTCATAGCAAATGACCTGGATGGCTTGGGCAACATTCAAAACACCGTAATCACTATTGACTGGGATAGTCACATGGTAATTGGCAAGGGCCAGTTCCTCATTAGTCAGACCACGATCTTCACGACCAAAAATAATGGCTACTTCTTGCTGGTGCTGCATCACCGCTTGCATGGATTTCTGAGCGGCAGGACGTGCATCCAAAAGGGGCCAGGGAATGGTTCTGCTTCGGGCACTTGTTCCAAAAACCAGATGACAGTCTTTGATTGCCTCTTCAAGGGTTTCTACAATTTCAATTTGTTCAATAAGGTCGACAGCACCTGCTGCAAGTGCATTAATATCTGGATGTGGATAGGTTTTTGGAGCAACCAGTACCAATTTTGACAGACCCATTGTTTTCATTGCACGTAATGCACTGCCAATATTTGCAGGCAGGGTAGTATTGACCATCACAATACGCACATGACTTAAATGCTGTGAAACCACAACATTATCTATGATATCCATAGTATTTCCAGAAAATTTAAGAGTATTGGCTAACTTCAGCTTGACCTGATTCAGCTAATAGCTGATCCATTGCTTCATCCATGCTCATATTACTTGGGGGAGGGGCAAGTGATTGGGCAGGTTGTTCTTTATGGTCAATGACTTTCGCGGCTTTTGATTTGACGTGGTATTCGATATGAATGCATTCCTTACCGAAATAATCACGTAATTTTGCAAGAAGTTCATCCGTAGGCGCAACTTTCCATTGTTGACCTAGATGTAACTCTGCAGTTGCATAGTCATAATCCAGTTTAAATTGCATTGGGATATGCTGACTCATATCAACATTACAAAAAGGTAAAATTATCTTTTGAATATCTGATGCGAGTGTTTTACTGATGACTTCTGGTTTGAGCTCGATATTAATGTTATTTGCCCGTTTTTGACGAATTTCATTTAATGTGAAAGCTTTGGTTAATCGACCAGAGGGACGATCAAAACCTTCACGTTCATAAATTTCACCTTCGATTACAACAACTTTTTCATTCTGAATAATATCTTTAAAACGCTGGAAACGCTCATGGTTGGAAGACACTTCGATACGTGCCGTGCCATCATCCAGGGTCACCATCATACGGTTAGGAAAATTGGCAACATCGACAACCAAACCTGCAAAGACAGTCGTAGTGCCACGACGCGTTGGTGTCAGTTCATTGATTTTATGAGGAATAAAAGCTTTTAATTCGGAACGATATACATCAATTGGATGACCTGTCAAGTATAAGCCTAGGGTATCTTTTTCACCTTTCAGACGAACCTCATCTGACCACGGTTTTAATGGCTTGGCTGGTTTGCGCTGTACTTCTTCCACTTCACCGAACAGATCCATAATACCTGTTTCACGGTTAGAGCGGGCTTGCTCAGCTGCCTGAACTGCTTCAGGAAGCTGAGCCATGATGGTAGAACGCTCCATTCCAAGACAGTCCAGAGCACCAGCACGAATTAATGCTTCAAGGGTTCTTTTATTGATTTTTTTCAGATCAATGCGATGGCAGAAGTCAAATAAGTCCTTGTATGGTCCGTCCTGTTCACGAGAGTCGATGACGGACTGCATTGCCTGTTCACCAACACCTTTAATCGCACCTAATCCATAAATAATCGTTTTCTCGTCTGATGCATGGAATTGGTAGAAAGACATATTGATGGATGGTGGTAAAACTTCAATATGATTGGTACGGCAATCATCAATTAGAAATACAACATTATCAGTATTCTGCATTTCCGAAGACATCACTGCTGCCAAAAACTCAGAAGGGTAATGTGCTTTTAACCATGCAGTCTGATAAGCGACCAATGCATATGCAGCGGCATGTGATTTGTTAAACCCATATCCTGCAAATTTTTCCATGTAGTCAAAGATATGATTGGCAGTTGCTTCATCAATATCTTTTTTAGCTGCACCTTCAATAAAGATTTGACGGTGTTTGACCATCTCCTCAACTTTCTTTTTACCCATGGCACGGCGCAGTAAGTCCGCACCACCAAGCGTATAACCTGCACAGAACTGTGCAGCCTGCATAACCTGTTCCTGATATACCATGATTCCGTAGGTGGGTTCGAGTACACCTTCGAGAAGTGGATGCAGGTATTCAAACTCACCACCATGCATACGATGGATAAAGTCTGGAATAAGATCCATCGGACCAGGACGATATAACGATACGAAAGCAATAATTTCTTCAAATTTACTTGGGCGTGCTTCTTTCAGCATCTTTTTCATGCCCACGGATTCAAACTGGAATACCGCTGTAGTATTGGCATTTGCAAAAATAGAATAGGCGTCGGCATCATCCAATGGAATATTTGAAATATTTAATGGTGTTTCAGACTGGATGCGTTTATTGATATTTTTTACAGCATCCTCAATAACCGTTAAGTTACGCAGACCCAAAAAGTCGAATTTAACCAGACCAGCAGCTTCGACGTCATCCTTATCGAATTGGGCAACGCGGTTTGTACCATCTGCATCACATAAAACAGCGGAATAATCAGTGATTTTAGTCGGTGCAATAACAACACCACCCGCATGTTTACCCGTGTTACGGGTAATGCCTTCAAGTTTAAGTGCCATTTCCCAGATTTCAGAAGCATCATCATAATCAGGATTGGATGGATTGGTGACAATGTCTTTGAGTTGTGGTTCTGCTTCTAGAGACTCTTCAAGACTTAAACCTAAAGGTTTGGTTGGAATCATTTTTGAAATACGATCTGCCAAACCATATGATTTACCAAGCACACGTGCCACGTCACGGATAGCACCTTTCGCTGCCATGGTACCAAAAGTCGCAATCTGTGAAACAGCATCACGGCCATAGTGGCGTGCAACATAGTCAATAACACGGTCACGACCTGCGATACAGAAGTCTACGTCAAAGTCGGGCATGGATACACGTTCTGGATTCAAGAAACGTTCAAAGAGTAGATCGTATCTTAAAGGATCCAGATCGGTAATTTTTAAACTGAATGCGACTAGAGAACCTGCACCTGAACCACGTCCTGGTCCTACAGGGACACCATTGTTTTTAGACCACTGGATAAAGTCCATGACGATGAGAAAGTATCCCGGAAATCCCATCTTATTGATGATGCCGAGTTCATAAGCTAGCCGTTCATCGTATGGCTTGCGGATTTCTGCCCAATCTTCGCCGCGTTTTTCGACAGGATAGAGCACATCTAGACGTTCCTCCAGCCCTACTTGTGATAAGTGCTCAAAGTAGGTGTCAATAGTATGGCCTTCTGGAATAGGATAGTCTGGTAAATCATGGAATCCTAGGCGAAGTGATACGTTACAACGCTTAGCAATTTGGATTGTATTTTCGAGTGCACTTGGAATGTCTGAAAATAATGCATGCATTTCCTCAGTGGTCTTGAAATACTGTTCAGGACTATAATTTTTTGGGCGGCGATCATCCGCAAGAACATAACCATCAGCGATGCAGACACGGGCTTCATGTGCTTCAAAGTCTTCAGGTCTGATAAAATGCACATCATTATGTGCAACTACACCAATATTGTATTTTTTTGCAAGTTTGACGGCTTCTTGAATGAAGTTTTCTTCATTTGGGCGATTGGTACGAGTCAATGCAAGATAAACGCGGTTTCCAAATTTTTCGATCCATTCATCAAGTAAGGGTTCAGCTTTTTCAGGATAAGCCGAGCACAACATTTCACCGACATCGCTATGTAGACCAAGCAATACAATAATGTCTTGAGATTGTTCAAGTATCCATTCTTTCCTGATACATGGGATATCAAGTTGCTGACCTTCGATATAACCACGTGAAACAATTTCAGTCAGTCCACGCCAACCCTTGTTGGTCATGGCAAGCAGGGTAGCCTTATGGGTTGCGTCGTTTAGACGAATCGTGCTACCAAAGATAGGTTTTATACCTTTATCTAGAGATTTTTTATAGAACTTGACCGCAGCATGTAGGTTGGAAAGGTCTGTAATTGCCATTGCTGGCATGTTATCACTGGCAGCTGCTTTTACGAGATCAGGTACACGTACGATCGACTCTGTAATCGAAAATTCTGTATGGATACCAAGATGAACAAACTGCATAAACCAACCCTTCCTAAGACTGCGGAATATTTTAACATGGAGTAGACATGGTCTTTGATTATTATTTGTCTAAACTCTATTAAAAACTAAACAAATGGCAAGTGGCTACAAGTGTCAATCGTTTGATCCATAAATCACAAGCATAAAGTACAAGGGCGGTTTTCAACAATGCTATATATTTTGATTTTATTCAATTAGATGTGATCCATACCTAATCAGCTTTTCAATCATTAGGTTTTTTGTATTTGCCTGGAATGTAGTGATCAATCGAAAAATAATCAGTTTTATGAGTAATAATCACCATGAGCAATAATAGATATAAAAAATCATGTATATAAAAGAACCAGCTTAACCATGTGATCATGTTTATTGAGGGAGGAATACTATGGATACCTACTGTGATCAATGCTACAAGGCAAATCATGCATAAAATAAGGCTACTGATTTTTGTAAATAAACCTAAAATTAAAAAAAAACCTGCAATAAATTCTAGACCAGATATAAATATTGCCATGAATTCAGGAAACGGGATACCAGCTGTCACGATAGTTTCAAACATGATTTTCTGGTTGGCTTCAATAAACAGTTTATTAAAGCCAGTGCTGGAAAAAAATAGCCCAAGTGAAAGGCGAATCATAATGAGTATGAGATGAGTTGATTTTTCAAAATTTAACGGGAGATGAAAGAGAAACTTATACATGACGCTCGAATACATTAATTTTTTTGTAGTGTATAGCGTGGATGATTAAGGTGAGATTAAGATTGAGCTATTCTTATAAATTAAAAAATAGGCTCAATTATTGAGCCTATTTTTACACAGCATGTTCATTATCTAAATATTAATATTCCCAGAAGATACGTTGAATTTCTTTGGCATCTTTAGTTTTAGTTAAAGCCAGTGCCGCTAGAATACGAGCTTTTTGTGGATTCAAGTCATGAGCAACAACCCAGCCATATTTATCGTCTGGTTGTTCTGCATTACGGAGAACAAATCCTTGTGGCACACGTGATGAGCGAACAACCTGAATGCCTTGTTGCTGCAGCTGGTTGAGCGTTGGAACAATATAATTTGGCACTGAGCCGTTACCTGTACCTGCATTAACGATGGCTTTTACTCCTGCTTTTTGTAGTGCCAGATATGAGTCTGGCAACATGTTGTCAGAACCATAGACAATTTGTACCAGTGGTAAAGCATCACCTTTAATATTTTCAATATTAAATTCAGAGTTGTTATTATGGCGTTTGACTGAATTTCTAAACCAGTAGGTTTTTCCTTCAACTAAAGTTCCTAAAGCACCCCATTGGCTTTGAAAAGCATTGGTATGGATATTAATTGTTTTGGAAACATCACGAGCTGCAAAAATACTATCGTTCATGAGTACAAAAACGCCTTTCCCTTTGGCATCATTTGATGCAGCCAATGCTACTGCACTATACAGATTCAATGGACCATCGGCAGAGAGCGCAGAAGGTGGACGCATGGATCCGACTACAACAATTGGTTTATCGGTATGTACAACAAGATTCAAGAAAAACGCAGTTTCTTCAAGTGTATCTGTTCCATGGGTAATGACTACACCATTGACATCAGGTTTTTTAACTAATTCATTAATCTTACGGGCAATTTGAATAAGTTCTTTATCAGTGATACTTTCTGATGCAATTTGTAATGCCTGTACCCCTGAAACATTTGCAAGGTTCTGGATTTGTGGAACGGCATTTAATAAATCATCTACAGGAACTTTTGCTGCTGTATACGTTGCGCTGTTGGTAGAGCTTGCACCTGCACCAGCAATGGTACCGCCAGTTGCAACGACTACAACATTATTTTTAGCAAATGCTGAAATTGGGATGATCAAACTTAATGCAAGAGTGAGAGATGTTAGTGATTTCTTCATTTCATATCCTTATATGAATTTCTTTATTTTGTTAGCATTTTATATGCCACGTTAAACTTAATATAAAATACGGGTCTTTGCCCATACCAAAATGAAAATGGTTATTTATATAAAATAAATATAATTGATGTTGTGCATAGTTTGATCGTTAATTTATTCAATAGGCACTAATGACTGAAAGCAAAAAACGATATTAAGCAAAGTTATTCTAATAGATAGTCTGTTTTTTCGTCATTTAAAATGGAAAAGGTACTTAAATATTTTTAAGTACCTTTTAAATAAAACTACGAGTAAATTAACGCATTTTTGCCAAGAAACGACTTAAACGGTTTAATGCTTCACGCAGTTCATTTTCTGCTGGAAGGAATACAACACGGAAATGGTCAGGTGTAGGCCAGTTAAACCCAGTTCCTTGAACTAAAAGGACTTTTTCAGCACGAAGCAGATCGAGCATAAACTTTTCATCATCCTGAACAGGATAGACCTCTGGGTCAAGTTTAGGGAAACAGTACATTGCACCTTCTGGTTTAACGCAAGACACCCCTGGAATGTCATTGAGCATTTCCCAAGCGATATTGCGCTGTTCATATAAACGGCCACCAGGGCGAATCAGATCATTGATAGACTGATAGCCGCCAAGTGCTGTCTGGATTGCATATTGCGCTTGATGATTTGCACATAAACGCATGGAAGCGAGCATATCCAGGCCTTCAATGTAGTCTTCTGCACGTGATTTATCACCTGTAATAGCCATCCAGCCAGAACGATAACCAGCGATACGATAGGCTTTAGATAAACCATTAAACGAAATACATAATTGATCACCAGCCAAAGCTGCTAATGCAACATGTTCAATGCCATCATAAACAATCTTGTCATAAATTTCGTCTGCAAAAAGAATCAGGTCATATTTTTTTGCTAAAGCGACGATTTGTTCTAAAACGTGACGAGGGTAAACTGCACCAGTCGGGTTATTGGGATTGATCACCACGATACCGCGAGTATTTGGTGTGATCTTGCTTTCCATATCCGCAATATCTGGATACCAGTGATTTTGGTCATCACATTTATAGTGAATAGCTGTGCCACCAGACAAGTTGACTGCTGCTGTCCATAAGGGATAGTCAGGCATTGGTACCAACATCTCATCGCCATCGTCCAGTAAACCTTGCATGGCCATGACAATAAGCTCAGAAACACCATTTCCGATATATACATCTTTAACATGTAAATCCAGAATGCCTTTTTGTTGATAATACTGGCAGATTGCTTTACGTGCAGGGAAGATACCTTTTGAATCGGTATAACCAATTGCATTTGGTAAATTTAAAGCAACATCATTAATAATTTCCTGAGGTGCTTCAAAACCAAATGGGGCGGGGTTACCAATATTGAGCTTGATGATCTTATGACCGGCTTCTTCCATTTCATTGGCCGCTCGTAACACAGGTCCACGAATGTCGTAGCAAACATGCTCGAGCTTTGACGATTTTTTGATTTCGCGTGGTGTTGTGTTACCTAAAACGGACATAATCTTATCCAATCATATAAGTGTGAACAAAATATAGATTACTGAAATATCACAATCTATGTGTAAATTTAGCTAGAAATTTTTCAATCTGTAGCGTAAATATGGAAGTACAGAAGCATGACATTGAATGTAAAAGATTTAAAGGAGTTTAATCATGGGAAAACTCAATAAAACAGACCGAGAATGGCAAAGAGAGTTATCACCTGAAGAGTTTAAAATAACTCGACAAAAGGGGACGGAACCAGCTTTTACTGGGAAATATTGGAATACAAAACAACAAGGTAGCTATGTTTGTCGATGTTGTGGTACGGAGCTTTTTACATCAGAAACCAAATATGATAGTGGTTGTGGTTGGCCAAGTTTTTATAAGCCTGTCAACGCATCAGTCATAGAGGAACACGAAGATTTATCACATGGTATGGTCAGAACGGAAATTGTCTGTCATCATTGCGATGCGCATTTAGGACATGTTTTTGAGGATGGACCTCAACCAACAGGACTTCGGTATTGCGTAAATTCAGCATCATTAGAATTAAAAACACAAGAAAAAAGTGACGAGGAAACATATCCATGACCAACATTTATCAATTTGAAGCAGAATTGTTAGATGGAGAAAATAAAGCATTTACTGATTATGAAGGTAAAGTTTTATTGATTGTAAATACTGCAAGTAAGTGTGGGTTTACCCCACAATATGCAGGTTTAGAAAAACTCTATGAGAAGTACAAGGATCAGGGACTCGTGGTTTTGGGTTTTCCGTGTAACCAGTTTGGTGGGCAAGAACCTGGAACAGAGGAACAGATTGGTGCATTTTGCCAGAAAAACTACGGGGTAACATTCCCGATGTTTGCTAAAATTGATGTCAAAGGTCCTGAGGCACATGCAATATTCCGCTATTTGACTAATAATAGTAAAGGAATGCTTGGAAATGGAATCAAGTGGAATTTTACCAAGTTTCTCATTAACAGGCAGGGACTGGTTGTCAACCGCTACGCACCGACAACAAAACCTGAGTCTTTGGAAGAGGATATTGAAAAAGCTTTGGCTGAATAAATACTTATTTTAATTGTATTGCTATGAATAATGAGACAAATGTTGAGTTTTGGAGTCACCCAGACATGCCTTATGTTGAAACACGTAGGGCATGTCATAGTCGAATCTGTTATAAACCGCATAGTCATCCCACATTATCTATAGGTGCCGTTGATATAGGGCAAAGCTGTTTTAGTAGCGTATTTGCGACTGAGCAACAAATAGAATCTGGTAGTCTGGTTGTTATTCCAGCCCATATTGAGCATTCGTGTAATCCATTGCCTGATCGGCAATGGAGTTACCAAATGATGCATCTGGATGCACATTGGGTAGCAAAACTCTTTGATGAGCTTTCACTCTCTTTTGATGAAAGGTTACAAGAGTCTTTTACTCCACATTTAAAACCAAAGGTTATAAAGAATCACAAAATTTATCAATCATTTACACAATTAAATGACGATCTGTTCTCTAATGAGCTGACTGTGTTTGAAAAAGAACATCGTTTGATTGAGATGTTATCATTCATTTTATTACCAAATATACAGTGGGATGAGCTTCATCTGTCACCTTATCTTCAATCTTATTTATATGATCTGGTTGAATACTTGAATGCTTCTGAAGCGTTTATTTCTTTAGAGACACTTTCTGAAAAAGTAGGAATTAGCCGATATGCAATTATTCGCTTATTTAAAAATAATTTTGGTTTGACACCACATGCCTATCAATTAAATCAGAAAATTAATCTGGCTAGAGAGCGTTTGAAATCAGGTCAGCAAATTTTACATGTTGCCTATGATCTCGGATTTAGTGATCAAAGTCATTTTCATCGGGTATTTAAATCATTTACAGGTGTAACACCGAAGCAATATCAGCAACGAATTGTTCATACATAACTAGATTTTTAAAGAAGCTGTTTTTTATAAAAAATTACATCCATGTCTAGATATTGTTCTTTGGAGATTTCTTCGAATCCTGGTTTATTTAAGAGAGAATGTGCTTTTTTATTTTCAGTTTCTGAAAAAGCAAAAGCATGTTTTAATCTTGGTTTTTTGATCTCATCTAAAGCGATAGATGAGGCTTCATAGGCATAGCCCTGTTTTTGTTTTTCCTTACAAATACGAAAACCTAATTCGATTTCTGGATTTCCTTTATATTCAAATTTTTCAAATCCACAATAACCAATAACTTGATTTATATCTTTTCAATAATAAGCATTTTCCCAAAGCCATAATTTTTATAATGCAATTTAATTTCACTAAAGCGTATTAAAGCTTTTGCATATGTTAAAGCGCCATAAGGTGAAAATTTCATAAATTCATGATCTTGAAATAAATCTAGAATAGGTGCCAAGTATTCTTCTGTAAAAGGTTTTAATGCTAGGCGATTATTTTTAAACATTTATTTCTTTCGTATTTATAATGATTCAAAATGGTTATATCTGCGTTAGAAGGTATCCATGTAGAATTTGTTATCTTGTGATAATTCTCGCAATTTTATACAAGAGATCTTATTTTTGACAGCTTAAGCTTTCTCAAATTTTTTTGAGAATGATGATGGAATTATTTTTTGCTGTTGCGCTTACTCACTTTTTGGCTTTGCTTTCACCGGGTCCAGATTTTTTTCTAATTTTAAGTACATTGCTGAGACAGGGAACTAGATCAGCACGTTGGGTATGTTTAGGTATCGCTTCAGGGAATGCACTGATTTTAGCATTCGTCTATATTTCTTTTTTTACCTTAGGAAAAATAAATCAGGAACTGCTCAACTATCTACGTTATTTCGGGGCTATATATTTATTCTATCTCTGCGGTTTATGTTTTTATCATGCCAAACATACGAATATGGAAGTCGTCAGTGTCACTCAGGATCAAATGAGCAGTGTGTCTTCTTATAAAGGGTATTTGTCGGGGTTACAATCAAGTATTTTAAATCCGAAAAATATTTTATTTTATAGTAGCTTGGTGATATTGATATCCGCACAGTTCAGTTTGATAGAAAAACTTTTAAGCAGTTTGTGGATGGTTTCTGTCGTGCTGTGTTGGAACTTGTTTTTAATACATATTTTAAGTCAAAAAAAAATGTTGCAATGGATGCAGAAAAAATCCAGATCAATTTCTTATTTGTCAGGACTGAGTTTTCTTTTATTTGCTTTTTTACTTTTATTTTTTTGATATGAATAGCCCTTAATGGGTTCTTTGATTATAGAGGGTTTCTAAATCCGAGCTAAAGTCTTGGTCATTATCCTTAAACTTACTGCAGGATTCTTATTTCTGGTTTTAAATTGTAAGCTGAAATATGATGTCATTCGGTGAAATCTTATTTTGTGATAAAACCAGATAATAAAGAATAGATATAAGGCAATGGAGTAAGCTATGTATCCAAATACGCAATTATTGATCAATAACCAATGGAAAGATGCACAGTCTAAACAAACGATAGCAGTATTAAATCCCGCTAATGGACAAGAAATTGGTCATGTTGCTAAAGCCAGTATAGCTGATTTAGATGAAGCCTTATTGGCTGCCCAAAGTGGTTACAAACTATGGAGTAAATGGTCTGCTTATAAGCGGGCAGGTATCATGCGTAAGGCAGCCACGATTTTGCGTGAAAGAGCAGATTTGATTGCTGAGATCATGACACAAGAGCAAGGTAAACCTTTGGTTCAGGCAAGAGGCGAGACTCTTGCAGCAGTAGATGTTATTGAATGGTTTGCCGGCGAAGCGCAGCGTGTATATGGTCAAATAGTGCCTGCGCGTCAAACGAATGTTATTAATCAGGTATTCAAAGTACCTGTTGGTCCAGTAGCAGCTTTTACGCCGTGGAACTTCCCAATTAATCAGGTTGTACGAAAGTTGTCAGCAGCAATAGCAGCTGGTTGTTCAATTATTGTTAAAGGTCCTGAGGATACTCCTGCTTCTACAGCAGAGTTATTTAAAGCGTTTATTGATGCAGGAATTCCAGATGGGGTGATTAATCTGGTGTTTGGTGAGCCTGCCGAAATTTCTGAATACCTCATTCCTCATCCGATTATTCGTAAAATTTCTTTTACAGGATCAACAGCTGTTGGTAAAAAACTGGCTTCGCTGGCTGGCCTACATATGAAAAAATGTACAATGGAGCTTGGTGGTCATGCTCCAGTTTTGATATTTAACGATGCAGACCTAGATAAAGCAGTGGAACAATTGGCTGCGGCAAAATTTAGAAACTCAGGACAGGTATGTATTGCTCCAACACGGTTTTTGATCGAAAAAAATGTATTTGATAGTTTTGTCGAAAAATTTAAGCAAGCTGCAGCAAAGATAAAAATAGGTAATGGCCTGGATGCTGATGTCGATATGGGACCAATGATTCATCAACGAGCCTGGAATAATGTACAAAAACTGACTGAGGATGCTCTCAATAAAGGTGCGAATCTGGTTTATCAAGCAGATGTATCCAATTTGGAGAAAGGCTACTTCGTTGGAGCAACTATTTTAAGTCAGGTTCCTTTAGATGCACGTTGCATGAATGAAGAACCTTTTGGTCCACTGGCAATTTGTCAGCCATTTGAACGCTATGAAGATGCAGTTTCGGAAGCGAACCGATTAGCTTATGGTCTGGCAGCTTATGCATATACAACCAGTCAACATACTGCAACTGCTTTAGGTCAGGATATTGAAACGGGGATGCTGGCAATTAACCACTTAGGTTTGGCTCTCCCTGAAGTTCCTTTTGGTGGTGTCAAAGATTCAGGTTATGGTACAGAAGGGGGAAGTGAGGCAATACAGGCATATCTGGATACACGATTTGTTACTGTTGCGACTTGAGTTGTCGGTAAATGACTTTAGATAAGACGTGTATTCGAACCTGTCAAAAGTCTTCCTGTTTTTTATAATATCAGATTGATTCTATAGATCAGCAATTTTTCAAATGTTATTGAATTGAATGCAAAATGCTGGCCATTGGACTGTCAATGTCCATGTTATAAGTGTCTGAAATTATATTCTCGAAAACTAAAATAGCTCTGCTGCAATCAGTGTAGCAGAGCTATTTTTATTCATAAAAATTAACTATAAGTTCTTAAA
>NZ_OOGT01000452.1 GCF_900323515.1 Acinetobacter stercoris
AGTACAGTTTATGCAATTTTTTTTAAATCAACATCTTACTTGGAATAAAAGTAAAAGTTAATTTATTCTATTGTTTTATAAAAATAAAAATTAATTTATGAAAAAAATAAAAGATAGTGGTGCTGTTATTTCAATGATTTGATATAACTTTTGAAATAAAAAAACTGTTTAGATTTACAATGTAATTTTTTCTAACCAGATCCGTTTATAAAAAATGCCCGAAGATATCGAGCATTAAATAATTTATGGTTATTGAGCAGTCAGGTCAGTGTCTTCTACATCTATTTTTACAGCATTATCACCTTGCTGTAATGTAGGGTCAGCTTGTAATGCAACATTTGTTTGGGCATGCAAATGATAACCTTCTATCAGTGTCATATTTCCAGTATTTGCTGTTTCATTACTTTTTGCAATTTGATGTGAATTACAACCTGTGACAATAAAACCAAATATAAAGAGTAACGATAATTGGGCTGCAAATTTCATAGACACGCCTTCTTTTAAACTAAGTATATATAAAATAGTGTACTTAAATTTGATGTTTTTATACACATTTTCTTCAAAATTAAAATCTTCAGACATAAAAAAAGCTCATTCAAAAAAACTGAATGAGCCTGAAAAACATCTCTAAAAAGAGAAACCACAACACTAAATATTGTCTATAATGTTAATTAC
>NZ_OOGT01000289.1 GCF_900323515.1 Acinetobacter stercoris
AGTTAGAGTAGTGAACTATCTTGTTATATTTTATAAATTATTTGAATAATTTTCAGCCAGTAACGTACAAAAATGGGCATTCTTCCAAATGCACCGGATTAACAAAATAAAAGCATAACAAGCAAATGATTGTGACTGTGTATAACCCGATCACCAAGTCCATTTTTATAGTAAAAATAATCCTTAAAATCCATACGATTATTATATAGTTATCCAATCATTTTACAAAAATGTCCTGATCTAAATATTTACAATCTTCGAATATCTCGTCTTTGATCCCCACACTATAGCAATGCCATTTTGCTATCCGGTTATTCACCATATCAATCTGATGAAATAAATAGATTTTTTTATCAGGGTCATTTTGAAATTTACCAACAATATTGCCATCATGAATTTCAATATCATCATACACAAAATCACTAAAAATACTTTCCCTGAAGTTTTCTATTTCGTGAATATCTTTTGGCATTTTCTTATATTTTTCATAATATTCTTCAACATATTTTTGAAATGTCAGAACATCCATATATCTCGGCTGGATAACCTGTTGAATATCTGTATAACTTCCTGCACTCGCCACGGCATCTATAGCTTCACTACTTTCACCTTCCTCCGCAACATTTCCTTCTTCTACTGCCTGCTCATTTTGATTTGATAAGGCTATGTCCATCTGCTTTAAAAAATAAGGAATTACATCCTCTGACACGATCTTAAACAGCAGAGGGGCAAAAATCAGAGCTGCGATAACTAAAGGGATAATATTGGTTTTCTTATTTACTTTATTTTTCTTGGGAAATGTATTTTTAAACTGGTCTTGCCATACTTTTAATGATGTTTGTTTTTTAGATAGTCTCGTATTGAGTGGTGGAGGGATATTCTTTTTTGAAGATGCATCATGGTTATGGTTATTTTTTATATGTGATTGCCTTGAATCATCACGCTGTACAGAAGACTGCACATGTTTATACCCAGTAAAATCATCGACTACTTTTTGATGCTTTAAACGTGCACCACATATCCCACAAAACACTGCTTCATTTATATTAATTGCACCACATTTTTGACAATTCATATGTGTTACCAATTTTTATTTTTAAATTATGTTTATATCTATAACACAGCTTAATCATTTCTCATAATTAACGATCAAGATCACAATAAAAAACGCTCCTAGATAACTCTAAGAGCGTTTAGAAACTGTTCTTACAGAATTAAAGTTTAGAAACCAATTCTGGAACTACAGTATTCAAATCACCTACCAGCCAGTAATCAGCTACTGCATTGATTGGTGCTTCTTCATCTTTGTTGATCGCAACGATCACTTTAGAATCTTTCATACCAGCCAGATGCTGGATCGCACCAGAAATACCAACTGCAATATAAAGGTCAGGTGCAACGATTTTACCAGTTTGACCAACTTGCATGTCGTTTGGAACGAAACCTGCGTCTACAGCAGCACGTGACGCACCCTGAGCTGCACCAAGCTTGTCTGCTAATGGATCTAGAACTTTGTGATAGTTTTCACCAGAACCTACACCACGACCACCAGATACTACAATACGAGCTGCTGCCAGTTCTGGACGCTCGGATTTAACGATTTCTTCGTTAATAAACTTAGAAATACCTGCGTCTTTAACTTCTGCTACAGCTTCAACACTCGCAGAACCACCTTCACTTGCAACAGGATCAAATGCTGTACCACGAACAGTTGCAACAACAATTGCTTCAGAAGATTCTACAGTTGCAATAGCATTACCAGCATAAATCGGACGTTTGAAAGTTTTTGGACCTTCAACAGCAATAATATCAGTAATCATGCTTACGTCTAAAAGTGCAGCAACGCGTGGAAGAATATTCTTGCCATTTGTGGTCGCAGCAGCAAGTATATGACTATAACCTTTACCCAAATCAGCAACCAAAGCAGCTACATTTTCAGCCAGTTGATTTGCATAAGCAGCATTGTCAGCAAGCAATACTTTACTTACACCAGCAACTTTGGCAGCAGCATCAGCTACAGCTTGTGCACCAGAACCCGCAACAAGAACAGTGATATCACCACCGATTTTTTGAGCTGCAGCAACAACGTTTAAAGTTGCACCGTTAAGTGTTTTATTGTCGTGCTCAGCGAGAACTAAAATACTCATGATTTATATCCCTGCCTATTAGATCACTTTTGCTTCATTTTTAAGTTTGTCAACTAACTCATCAACAGACTTCACTTGTACACCAGCTTTACGCTCTGCAGGTGGTTCAACTTTCACTGTTTTAAGATTAGTTGTCGATGTCACACCAAAGTCAGCAGGTGTTTTTGTATCAAGTGGCTTCTTACGAGCTTTCATAATGTTAGGCAATGCAGCATAACGTGGCTCGTTTAAACGAAGGTCAGTTGTAATAATTGCTGGAAGGTTTAACTCAACTGTTTGTAAACCACCATCAATTTCACGAGTAACTTGTACTTTATCACCCTCAACTTTCACTTCAGAAGCAAAAGTACCTTGCCCAGCATTTAATAATGCACCAAGCATCTGACCAACCTGGTTAGAATCATCGTCAATTGCTTGCTTACCTAAAAGGATAAGTTGTGGTTGTTCTTGTTCAACAACACCTTTAAGGATTTTTGCAACTTCCAAAGCACCAAGTTGATTATCGTCAGCTTCAACCAAGATACCGCGATCAGCACCAAGCGCCATAGCAGAACGAATTTGTTCTTGAGATTCTTTAGGTCCAATAGAAACAACAACGATTTCTGAAACTGTTCCTTTTTCTTTTAAGCGAACCGCTTCTTCCACTGCGATTTCATCGAATGGGTTAATTGACATTTTAACGTTAGTAAGGTCTACCCCACTATTGTCCGGCTTTACGCGAACTTTAACGTTGGCATCAACCACACGTTTTACAGCAACAAGAGCCTTCATGTAATCCTCGGCTGTTTTAGCAAAAGTAAGTGTTAAGAAAAGTCTGGATGTCCTGGACAGATCAAAAATGAAATATCCTGTACGTCCCTAATATACTCTTCATTTAAAATTTTTTAGGTGTCCTATCTTGCAGTGTGTTTGGCATTTTGGTCAAGTCTCAATTGATAAAAGTGCTGTAAAAATGCGTAAAATTTGTAGAATGGTGAGTTCACAAAAAAAATATATAAATCACTTCGTGAAATTTACAACATATTTTAAAAACTATTAGATATTGAT
>NZ_OOGT01000390.1 GCF_900323515.1 Acinetobacter stercoris
GACAAACACAGGTGATTTGTGAGTCTCTTTCAGAATATTGTAATCATGATCCTACTGATTACAGCCGCTGGTTTTTTATCCTTGACAGAAATTGCTCTTGCGGGGGCACGTAAAGTGAAGTTAAAAATCCTCGCCGAGGCAGGTGACGAACGTGCACAAAAAGTTCTTGATTTACAGGCGCAGTCTGCTGACTTTTTTGCTGCATCTCAAATTGGTCTTAATGCTGTCGCGATTTTAGGTGGTATTTTAGGTGAAGGGGCATTCCGTCCATATTTTTTCACATTTGTTTCTCGTTTTTATACCGGACCGTGGGCTGAAACGATTAGTTTCTCACTTTCTTTTACTTTAGTTACTTCATTATTTATTTTATTTGCCGATCTAATGCCAAAACGTTTGGCAATGATCGCACCTGAAAAAATTGCTGTAGCCGTCATAAACCCTATACAGATTTTTATTGTTATCTGTAAACCATTGGCATGGGTCATCAATGCTCTTGCCAACCTGCTGTTCCGCCTATTTAAGATCAATACGATTCGTGATGACAACATTACATTCGATGATATTTCTGCTGTCATGGATGCTGGTGCGCAAGCAGGTGTATTACAGAAACAGGAACATCATTTTATTGAAAATGTCTTTGAACTTGAAGAACGTAATGTCCCTTCCAGTATGACGACTCGTGAAAATGTAGTTTATTTTACTTTAAAAGAATCCGAAGAAAGTATTCGCCAGAAACTTGCAGATTACCCTTATTCCAAATTTTTAGTATGTAACGAAAATATTGATGAAGTCATTGGTTACGTAGATACCAAAGATATTCTGGTTCGTATTTTAAATAATCAGAAAATTAACCAGTTAAATGAATCGACTATCCGTAATGTACTGACTATCCCTGATACGTTGACCTTATCGGAACTTTTGGATCGTTTCAGGTCCAGCAAAGAAAAATTTGCAGTCGTTATAAATGAATATGCTCTAGTCGTTGGGGTGATCACGCTCTCTGACATCATGATCACGGTAATGGGTGACTGGGTAACGCCTATTGAAGAAGATCAACAAATTATTAAACGTGATAATAATTCGTGGTTGATTGATGGCAGTACCCCAATTGAGGATATGAAGCATGCGCTTGCAATCGATGAAATGCCTGATGATGACAATTATGAAACTTTGGCTGGGTTTATGATGTATAAACTTAGAAAAATTCCTCGTCCAGCGGATATTGTAATTTTTGGTGGTTATAAATTTGAAGTCGTTGATGTCGATCACTTTAAAATTGATCAATTGCTTGTTACACGACTTCTTGAGGAGCAAACTGCCCCTACCGAGAATGAAGACAATTAATAGCTCAACCAAAAAAATTAAACCCTTGAAATAAAATATTTTTCATAAAATCCTCTATTTTAATAGAGGATTTTTTTGTTCATAAATTACATTTTTACAATCGCGTTATTTG
>NZ_OOGT01000133.1 GCF_900323515.1 Acinetobacter stercoris
CATGCGTACATAGCTTTCAGGTAAAGCCAGTAGTGCTTTGATGCTATCTTGATAGATAAAAAATAAAAACACAGATAGCACNGCGACAAGTAAAAAAAGTACTTGCTGTTTCAAAAAAGGCATTTGATTTGGAAGATAATTTAAGAAGTAATTTATTATAATAAAAGTTGTGTTTTTTTCAATCAATTTACTTATCGTAATTTTTAAATTATATGATAACTATCATGATAATGAGTTTAATTTCATCAATTTTCTACAAGAACTTCCAGCCTCGCCAGATAGAAGTTCTTGTTTGGAAGTATTTTTAAGCGTTGAAACGCATGGATAAATCAATCGCTTTAACATCTTTTGTCAGGACACCCATAGATATATAGTCTACGCCAGTAGTTGCAACTTCACGTAAATTATCAAGAGTGATATTACCGGATGCTTCTAATTTGCAACGACCTGCAACATGTTTCACTGCATCAATCATCTGTTGTTGTGAAAAATTATCCAGCATCACAATGTCTGCTTTCGCTTCAAGCGCCTGATTGAGTTCATCCCACGTTTCAACTTCGACTTCAACAGGTTTTCCTGGTGCAATCGTATGTGCTTTTTCAATAGCCTCTTTGATACCACCAGCCGCCATGATGTGGTTTTCTTTAATTAAAAAAGCATCAAAAAGTCCTAAACGATGGTTTTGACCACCACCGACAGCAACCGCATATTTTTGGGCAATACGCAGACCTGGTAGGGTTTTGCGTGTATCGAGTAGTTTTGTATGAAGACCATCCAACTGTTTAACATAATAAGCAGCTTTGGTTGCGACAGCAGAAAGTGTTTGTATAAAGTTAAGTGCTGGACGTTCAACGGTGAGTAGACTACGAGCAGAACCCTCTAATTTAAGAAAAGTTTCATTGGCACAAACGTGATCACCATCATTTTTCAACCAGACGATTTTCACTGATGCATCATATTGCTGAATGAGTGCATTAACCCATGGTTGTCCTGCTAGCACCATATCTTCACGACTGATGATCGTTGCTGTTGCATGTTCATTTTCTGGAGTCAATAGAGCAGTGATATCACCATCCCCAATATCTTCTTGGAGTGCTTGTTGTACATTGATCTGAATCGATTGTTCAAGCAAAGATTGAGGTATGCTCATAAAAATCCCTATTTTTACCCAAAAAATTTTTGCCCTATCTTAGCATTGTCCTCTGATAAATTGAGAAGTTTTTATTTATATCGAATAGGATTACACTACCACTGGGTCAGAAATAGAATTTTAGCTCGCTGTTTAGATTTATACGGACGAGTAAATATAGGACATCCATATGTCAGATTTGACGAAATTCCAAGTGATTGATGGTGAGTTGATCGGTGCAAGACAAATTGCCTCACCTAATTTTAATCAGCGTCCTGAAAATACTGAGATTCAACTTGTTGTTATTCATAATATCAGTTTACCCCCTTCGCAATTTGGTGGAGGGTATATTGAACAGTTTTTTCAAAACAGGTTAGATTGGTCAGAACATCCTTATTTTAGAACCATTGAAGGGATGCAGGTTTCTGCACATTTATTGATTTTACGAACTGGTGAGGTCTTGCAGTTTGTCAATTTCAAAAATCGGGCATGGCATGCTGGACGTTCGTCTTATCTGGCTAAGGTCGAGTGTAACGACTATTCTATCGGAATTGAACTTGAAGGAAGTGATGATACTGATTTTGAAGATGTCCAATATCAGGTTTTGAGTGAAGTTGTTGCAACATTACAACTGGCTTATCCTAAAATAGAACAGCATCTGGCAGGACATTCAGATATTGCGCCCGGGAGAAAAACTGATCCAGGCCCACATTTTGATTGGCAGTATTTTAGAGAACTGTTGATGAATATAAAAAAACGAAACTCAGATATGAATTAACAACGAAATATTTTTTGAGTTTTATTACAATAGCGACTTTATTTTTGACTGGGTGAATACGATGGCGCTTTGGCGATCCACCTTTATCGTAAGTGCAATGACCATGTTGTCCCGAGTATTGGGTTTAGTGCGGGACATGGTACTGCTGAATGTATTTGGTGCGGGTAAAGACTTCGATACTTTTGTGGTGGCATTTCGTATTCCTAATTTCTTTAGGCGATTGTTTGCCGAAGGGGCATTTTCTCAAGCATTTATTCCTGTTTTGACAGAATATAAAACTCAGAGAGTGCATGCAGAAGTCCAGATCCTGATTAGTCGTGTATTTGGCTGTCTCCTCATGGTGATGTCGAGTCTGACATTGATCATGATGATTATTGCACCAGTGATCTTGTATCTTTATGCGCCGGGCTTCCATAACGATCCAGCCAAGTTTGATCTTGCTGTATCTATGTTCAGGCTGACCATTCCTTATTTGATGTTCATGTCTTTAACTGCATTTGCCAGCAGTATTTTGAATAGCTATGGTTCATTTTCAACGCCTGCATTTTCTCCTGTACTACTCAATGTTGCCATGATTGCAGGGGCTTGGTGGTTAGCTCCACATATGCAACAACCGATTATGGCTTTGGGATGGGCGGTTGTTGCTGCAGGTTTTTTACAACTGGCAATACAGATCCCTGAACTTTGGCGTAAAAAACTACTGATTCCACCGAAAATGGATTTTAAACATGAAGGGGTGGAGCGGATTTTAAAACTGATGTTACCGGCTTTGTTTGGTGTATCGGTGACACAAATCAATTTGTTGCTCAATACGATTTGGGCTTCATTCATGCAAGACGGTTCTGTGTCTTGGCTGTATAGTGCAGAACGTATGACAGAGCTGCCTTTAGGCTTGATTGGTGTTGCCATTGGTACGGTTATTTTACCATCCCTGTCAGCATCAAAGGCTGAGCAGGATCAAGAAAAATTCAAGAAAATGATTGATTGGGCAGCAAGAGTCATTTTCCTTGTCGGTATTCCTGCAAGTATAGCCCTGTTTATGCTTTCCACTCCGATTATCCAGGCACTTTTTCAGCGTGGTGAGTTTGACTTGCGTGATACTCATATGACAGCACTTGCACTACAATGTATGAGCGCAGGGGTTTTGGCATTTATGTTGATTAAGGTTTTTGCTCCAGGTTTTTATGCCATACAAGATACTAAAACACCCGTGCGTGTAGGGTTGATGGCAGTTGCTGCAAATGCGATTTTAAATGTCATATTTATTGGTTTATTTAAATTGATCGACTGGCATGCACCACACATGGCGCTGGGTATAGCTTCATCTGGCTCAGCTTTGGTAAATGCCGGGATGCTGTATTTTTATTTGCATAAAAGAAATATTTTCAGATTTGGTTCACATTGGAAGAAAATATTTGTGCAATATGCGATTGCAAATATTGCGATGATTGCCGCGTTATGGGCTGGCTTGCATTGGTATGATGGTGCTTTGTCACAATGGCTACGTATTGCTGAAGTTGCAGGTTTGTGTATTGTCGGTGTACTTGCTTATGCAATCGGGCTTTTATTGGCAGGTTTTAAACCACGCCAGTTAAAGCATTAATCTATTGATTAAAAAATAAAAACACCACATATGTGGTGTTTTTTATTTTCAAATTCTTTATGGAAGAATTTTTAGTAATTCAACATCAAAGATGAGAGTGCTATTTGGCCCAATTGCATCCCCAGAACCTGTTTCACCATAAGCTAAATTTGCTGGGATAAAGAAACGGTATTTTGCGCCTTCTTTCATCAATTGCAGACCTTCAGTCCAACCTTGAATGACCTGGCTAACCTGAAACTCTACTGGCTGATTCCGGGCAATAGAACTATCAAAAACAGTTCCATCAAGTAAGCGACCTTCATAGTTTACTGAAACTCTAGAGCTGGCTTTTGGAGATTTGCCTGAGCCTTTTTGTAAAACCTGATACTGTAAACCTGATTTGGTCGTTGTTATACCTGTTTTTTTTGCATTTTCAGCTAAAAATGCTGAACCTGCTTTAGCATTAGCTGCCGCTTCCTGTTGAAATGCTTCGAGCTGTTTAGCTTCACTTTGCTTTTTATATTGAGTCAAAGCCTTTGCCATTTCTTCATCTGTCAGCAAAGATTTTTGACCATTCGAGCCTTCTTTTAAACCCTGAATAAATGCATCAAGGTTAATATCTTTTAAGGTATCCGCATTACTACGTCCCATGACATAGCCATAACTGTAACCTAATTGATCTTTTTGAGGGCTTTTATTGTTAATTACTACAGCAAAACTGCTAGTAGTTAAACTGATTAGTGCTGTAAGAAGTAGTGTTTTTTTCATCATTTTAAAGCCCTGAAAGGAGAGTTGGAAACTCTCCTTAATTGCTATTACTTCACTTGAAGAAGTTCAACATCAAAAATGAGAGTACTGTTTGGTGGAATTGTTCCTGGTACACCTTGTTCGCCATAAGCAAGTTTAGCAGGAATGTAGAATGTAGTTTTACCACCTTCTTTCATCAATTGTAAACCTTCAGTCCAGCCAGGAATGACCTGATTTAAAGGGAACTCTACTGGTTGACCACGGTCATAAGAACTATCAAATACTTTGCCATCTACGAGTTGACCTTTGTAATGCACTTTAACCATTGATTCGGCTTTTGGTGATTTTCCAGAGCCTTCCTTGATGACTTTATATTGCAGTCCAGATGCGGTTGTGATCACACCCGTTTTTTTAGCATTATCAGTTAAAAAAGTATTACTTGCGGACTGTGCCTGTTTAGCCTGGTCAAGTTGTTTTTCTTGCATTTGTTTCTGGAAATCAACATATGCAGCTTGTAGTTCTTGTTCTGTATATGCACGTGGTTTATGTGCATGACCATCACGTATACCATTAATAAATGTATTTACGTCAACTTCAGGAGGTGTCTGGCTAGCAACTTCATAACCAAGTGCATAGCTAATCTTCTGAACTGGAGTTGCATTTTTATTCACTTTACTCGTTGCTTCTGGTGCAGGATGTTTAGTTGCATAATAAACAGGAACAAGTGCAGCACCGCCTAAAATGACTGCAACAACGACGGGTAAGGCTTTACTCATAAGAAATCCCAATTAATTTTATCTTTAAAAAGCTGCTTTGATCTTAGCAGGATAACCGCATTAGCATATAACTTCTGTATCATAAACGATATCTTTTTTCTGTGAATTGAATCTAAACCATATTCAAATAAAAAAGCTAGATCAGTAGATCTAGCTTTTTAAAAGAGATTTTATTCATCTTTATTGGCTTTATATGCATAAGCATAATTATAGCCATATCCATAACTATTACTGCCACGCTGAATGTCATTTAGAATAAAGCCATTGACTTTAGTACCTGATTGTTCAAAACGGTTTAAGGTCAATTCAAGCTCTTTTATGTCAGTTTTTGCATATCGAGCAACAATCAAATTCACACCTGTATATTGAGAAACAATGATACCGTCAGTAACTGCCAGAATAGGTGGAGTATCGATGAGAATATAGTCATACAGTGCTGAAAGTGTTTCCAACATTTCCTGAAATTTACTTGAACTTAGCAGTTCAGCAGGATTTACAGGACTCTTGCCACGTGTCATCAGGTCGAGGTTTGCAACTGAAGTGGTATGAATGGTTTGTTCCAGACTATTTTGACCATTTAAATATTCTGATAAACCTGGTTGAAGCTCCTGATCAAAATACTTATGTAAATAACCGCGACGCAAATCGGCATCAATCAGTAACACACGTTTATTACTTTGAGCAAAAATCACTGCCAGGTTAGTTGAAATAAACGATTTACCAACCTCAGGTGCAGGACCTGCAATAGCAATGATATTATTTTTAGCATTATTCAATGCAAAGTGAATGGTTGTACGGATACTTCTCAAACTTTCAATTGCAATATCATCACTGTGTTTGACAGCCAAGATCGGAATAGATTTTTTCTTCTTGAGAATTTGAACACGGTTTTCTTGCACTGGTGAACGGGGAACAGTTGCATAGACTGGCAAGTCCAGTTCATTCTCGATTTGGCTGGAGTCTTTGATTCCTGAGCGTAAAATATTACGTAATAACGCAATTAAAACACCTACAAAACCACCGACAAAGAGAGATAGAGCGAGAATAATTAATTTTCTAGGCTTAATCGGTTTTACAGGTTCCACGGCAGTATCAATAATACGGACATTACCAATTTCACCCGCTTTAGCAATTTTCAATTGTTGATAGCTGTTAAGTAAAGTTGTGTAAAGCTCAGTATTTACTTTTACATCACGATAAAGTTGCAGGTATAAACGTTGTGTTTCTGGAAGTTGGGTTAAACGATTATTCAGATCAGCCAGTTTTTTATTGATCTCGGCAATTTGGGCATCGATCTGTCTGATCATCGGATGGTCATTGGTATATTTGGCAGAAAGCTCGGCTTGTTGTTGTTCTAACTCAATTTTGAGCTTTTCTAGGTCTATATTCTGTTTGAGTAACAGTTCTGACTCTGCATTGACATCAACAGTCTTATACTTTTCACGGAACTGGTTAAACTTGATCTCAGAATCCTCAAGTTGCTTTTTCAATTCAGGCAATTGCTTATCCAAAAAGGCTAAAGTTTGTTTGGATTCTAAAGATTTACGTTCAATGTTTTGTTCATGATAAACATTCAAGACATTATTGAGTATCTGGGTAATTAACTGTTTATCTGTACCATTAAAATTTAAACCAACAACACCTGTCATTTTTCCTTTTTCAGCAACTGCATAATTGTTATTAAAGTTATTAACTGCAGTAGTTAGTGCTAGCTTAGATAATGTAAAATTTTGCTTTGCTAAATCGCCTTTCGCGTAGATCTCTATTTTCCATAGACCATCAGCCGTTTGTAGTTGATTGAAGCGATTTAAACTGCCAGTAACAACTATTTCTTTTTTATCATTTACAAGTTCAAACTTATTTTGTTCCTTAAAAACTAAAACTAAAGGTTTATCTAAGTATTCCTGTGGTACCTGCAACTGTTTGATAACCAGATTACCATTTGGATTGGAGTAAAAAACAGAATTATGGCTATATTTTAATATAGTGTCGTCTTTTGAGGTTAATTTACTAAAAATCGAGTTACTATTATCTAAAATTGAAATATCAAGATTAAGATTTTGAATAACCTGACCTAATACTAATCGTGATCTTAAAATCTCTATTTCAGGATCAGCTGGAGATTTACCACCTATACCACTATTTGTGAGTTTGGATAAATCACCTAATAAAGCAGCTGATGTGCCTTTGCTATCCTCAACCTGTACCATGGCATCTACAGAATATATTTTGGGTGTGACCCGAAGATATAAAAGCGCACAAATGAGACTTAGAATGATACAAAGTGCAATCACTTTCCATTGTGCAATTAACGAAAAGAATAACTCTTTTAGATCAATTGTATCTTCACTAGTTTTAGAGTTTTGGTTCATAAGTTAACAACTAATTTCGAAATTTATAAATGTGATTGCCAAGATTGACTATACGTTAAAATATTTTGACAGGTTTGGTCAAAAAAAGTTTGATCATGTTGATAAGGATCAGGCACATTTTGATCATGCCAATGACCTAAACGAAAGACTTTTCCTTTGGCAAAAGACCAGGATTGTTCAATATGTTGTTTCTGATTATTACTCATGACAAGAATCAGGTCAGATTGTTTAATTAGTTGGGCATTGATTTGCCTGGCAACATGCTGGCTCATATCAATGTTTAATTTTTCCATACAATGTATAGCCTTAGGGTCAGCTCCATGACCGACTAAGGCAGATAATCCAGCAGATTGGATATTTAAACTTGGATGCTGCTGCTTTAAAAAGTATTCAGCCATTGGGCTTCTACAGATGTTACCAACGCATACGACAAGAATATTTTGAAATTGCATTAGTCAGCACCCAATCTATCCGTTGTATATACTAGATTTGAGAAAGGAATAATCTGGTTAACAATACGTTGCCAACGGGTTAAACCTGTCGCATCTATATATACAATATCATTTTTTTGCATCTGGAATTGATTGGCCAAAGCGAAATTACCAATACTGCTTAAGTTCAGTTTATAAATAGTTGAGGCTTTATCTGCTGGATTGGTTCGCATGACATAAATACGTGCTGAACTCGCTGACATAGGGTTAATTCCTGCACTTTCACCTAATACATCACTCAAGGTCATACCTTGATCACGTAAAGAAAGTGCCTGGTTTCTGTTGGACTCACCCATAACATACAGCTTTTGATCCTGCTTAACATTGACATAAATGGTGTCATTGGGTTGTATTAAGAGTTTATGTAGAGAGTATCCCTTTTTTTCTAGTTCTATAGTATTGAGGCTATATACTTGATTATTACGAATCAGTTGGATATTGGTATTATCTCCAGTTTCTGGCTTAACACCGCCAGCCAAACCTAATGCTGTATATACACTGATCGGTTGATCATTTAAAGTGTATTGACCACTTTTCATCACCTGCCCATTTACAAAGAAACGTTTTCCCTCATAGGATAACACGCGAACCACGACGTCAGGAGTTTTTAGATATTTTGCAAATTGGCTACGTAAGTAGCGATTTGTTTCTGCAAGTGTTTTACCTGCGATATGTACTTGACCGACTAAAGGTAGCTGGATGTTGCCATCTATATCAATAGGATAGCCTGAAGCTTTAATATTGCTTGTATCTTGCTGCATCGGAGGGGTGATTTCTGGATATGCCCATAACTGTATAGATAGAACATCACCAGCAGCCAAACGATATGGCTTTAAGCTGTCGTTAAACAAAGTGGTGATATTTGCATCAGCGTTGGAAACTAGCTGATTTGTATTAGGAATACTTTCCGAGGTTAACGGAACTACAGAAATATCTACCCCTTGGTCGGTTGTATAGTGGCCTTGTTCGGGTAAGTCATAGGTTTGGAGTCCTGAAACGATTGCACACCCAGTAAATGAAATTGAAATAGCTAAAAAAAGTGCTGTACGATAAGACTTCAAATCCAAAACCCTTTGTTTGTAATTCATTGTAGCTTGATCTTCAATCATAAAATAAATTGAACATTAATTTTCATAAATTGTAGATGATTATGCAGGAAAATTATATCTCTCTTTCTATTTAAAAATTGTAGTGTTTACGCAAATGTATATATATTTATGTGTTATAGTCGGGCAAAATTATATATATGATCATTGTTGTTATCAATGTTCAATTACCTGAATAGAAATCTGGAAGCATCTATGTTTCAAGCTGAAAATTTAAAGATAGCCATCATTGGGTTGGGTTATGTTGGTTTACCTTTAGCAGTTGAATTTGGAAAGCATAAGCCGGCAATCGGTTTTGATATTAATCAGAATAGAATAGATGAGCTCAGGTCAGGTCAAGATCATACGTTAGAAGTTTCAGAACAAGAATTAAAACATGTCCGGAATTTAAGTTTTTCATCCGATATCGATGCTTTGGCACAGTGTAATTTTTTTGTTGTCACAGTACCAACACCGATAGATGATTTTAAACAACCTGATTTGACACCTCTTGTCAAAGCTTCGCAAAGTATTGCAAAAGTGTTAAAGAAAGGGGATATCGTGGTTTATGAGTCTACGGTATATCCAGGTGCAACTGAAGAGGTGTGTATTCCTGAGCTAGAAAAATATTCAGGTTTAAAATTTAATCAAGACTTCTTTGTTGGGTATAGCCCAGAACGAATCAATCCAGGTGATAAGCAGCGTCGAGTCACCAATATTTTAAAAATAACCTCTGGTTCAACATCTGAAGCCGCTGAATATATTGATCGAGTTTATAATCTGATCATAGAAGCTGGAACGTATAAAGCACCAAGTATTAAAGTCGCAGAAGCTGCTAAAGTCATCGAAAATACACAACGAGATGTCAATATTGCTCTAATTAATGAATTGGCTCTTATCTTTAATAAGATGGAAATTGATACGGAAGAAGTATTGAAAGCTGCTGGCACGAAATGGAACTTTTTGCCATTTAGACCAGGTTTAGTCGGTGGACACTGTATAGGCGTTGATCCTTACTATTTGACCCACAAAGCAGAATCGATCGGTTTACACCCTGAAATTATTCTTGCAGCCCGTCGGTTAAATGATCGTATGGGCGAATATGTGGCGACTCAGCTAATCAAGGAAATGGTTAAGCAACGCATACAGGTTGTAGGTGCACGGATACTTATCTTAGGTTTGAGTTTCAAGGAAAACTGCCCGGATATCCGCAATACTAAAATTGTGGATATGGTGAAAGCACTTAAAGAGTATGATCTGGATCTGGATATCTATGATCCTTGGGTGGATAGTATTGAGGTTGAGGCAGAGTACGGTCTAGCACCAATCACTGAGTTAAAAGATGGGTTATATGATGCAATTGTAATTGCTGTTGCTCATGATCAGTTTAAAGAAATGAGCTCAGAGCAAATTCATGCACTAGGTAAACAGAATCACGTTCTTTACGATTTGAAATATGTTTTAAATGAAAATGATGCAGATATAAGGCTCTAGCTAATATGTTATTTAGTATTATTGTTCCAGTATATAATGTTGAATTGTATTTAAGAGATTGTTTAGATTCTATTTTTTGTCAAGATTTTTATTCTTGTGAAATTATTTGTGTTAATGATGGCTCAACAGACAACAGTCGTCATATTTTGGAAGAATATAAAGATAGAATTACAATCGTTGATCAATCTAATCTTGGGTTATCTGCAGCACGAAACACAGGCTTGAAACACTCGAAAGGGGATTATGTGTGGTTTGTAGATAGTGATGATATGATCGCAAAGGATAGTTTTGTTAAATTAGAAAAGATTATTGCAGATACAAGAGCTGAAATAATCTTTTTTAGTGCGGAGAATTTTATAGATACAAATATAGTTAAAAAATGGGGAGAATATAATCGAAAGTTTACTGGAATATATAAAGCTATTGATTATTTTGAGCTGCAATGTGATTCTAATAATTATTTCGTTTCTGCATGTATGTATATCTTCTG